>NZ_BCBP01000081.1:0-26837 GCF_001753955.1 Pseudomonas sp. NBRC 111139 | reverse complement strand
GGGCGGCGCTCGATCTGCGCCCCACCACCACCCCCGCGTCGAACCTCTCGTGGCCCCCGGCGCCCCCTCCCCCCCGGCGCCCCCCGTCGAACCCTACTGCGAATAACCCTTCAGGAAATTGCCGATCCGGCCAATGGCTGCTTCCAGGTCATCCACCCGCGGCAAGGTCACCACGCGGAAGTGGTCCGGCCACGGCCAGTTGAACGCCGTTCCTTGTACGATCAGCAGCTTCTCCGACAGCAACAGGTCAAGGGCGAACTTCTCGTCGTTGAGGATCGGGCAAACCTTCGGGTCGATCCGCGGGAACGCATACAGCGCGCCCATCGGCTTCACGCAGCTGACGCCAGGGATGTCGTTGAGCAGTTCGTAGGTGCGGTTGCGCTGCTCCAGCAGGCGCCCCGGTGGCAGCACCAGGTCGTTGATGCTCTGGTAGCCGCCCAGCGCGGTCTGGATGGCATGCTGGGCCGGCACGTTGGCGCACAGGCGCATGTTGGCCAGCATGTCGATGCCTTCGATGTAGCTGAGTGCGTGGTGCTTGGGCCCGGAAATGATCAGCCAGCCAGAGCGGAAGCCCGCCACCCGGTACGACTTGGACAAGCCGTTGAAGGTCAGGCACAGCAGGTCCGGGGCCAGCGAGGCGGTGCTGATGTGCACGGCTTCGTCGTACAGGATCTTGTCGTAGATCTCGTCGGAGAACACCACCAGGTTGTGCTGGCGGGCCAGCTCCAGCATGCCCAGCAGCAGCTCTTTGGAGTAGACGGCGCCGGTCGGGTTGTTCGGGTTGATGATCACCAGCGCCTTGGTGTTCGGGGTGATCTTGGCCTTGATGTCCTCAAGGTCAGGGAACCAGTCGGCCTGCTCGTCGCACAGGTAGTGCACCGGCTTGCCGCCGGCCAGGCTCACGGCGGCAGTCCACAGCGGGTAGTCGGGGGCCGGGATCAGCACTTCGTCGCCGTTGTTGAGCAGCGCCTGCATCGACATGACGATCAGCTCGGACACACCATTACCCAGGTAGATGTCCTCGATGGTGACGCCTTCGATTTCTTTCTGCTGGCAGTACTGCATCACCGCCTTGCGGGCACTGAACAGGCCTTTGGAGTCGCTGTAGCCCTGTGCGGTGGGCAGGTTGCGGATCACATCCTGAAGGATTTCATCAGGCGCCTCGAAGCCAAACGGCGCCGGGTTGCCGATGTTCAGCTTGAGGATGCGGTGGCCTTCCTCCTCCAGGCGTTTGGCGTGCTTGAGCACTGGGCCGCGAATGTCGTAGCAGACATTGGCGAGCTTGTTCGATTTGCTGAACTGCATGATGGGATCCCGATTGAGAAAACGCGCTACGCCCCGCCGAAAGGTTTGAAAGGGCAGGAAGCGGGTGCCAGACTGAACGCCTGGCACACGAAGCCAACTAATATACGTGCCACCCGCGCCCCGGAAAAGACGGTGTGGGGTGAAATTCAGCCTGCCGAGGTTTCTACATGAAAAAGATCGAAAAAACCCTGGACGAATGGCGGTCGATGCTCGACCCCGAGCAGTACCAGGTCTGCCGCCTCAAGGGCACCGAACGGCCATTCAGCGGCAAGTACAACAGCGAGCGCCGCGATGGCATCTACCATTGCATTTGCTGCGGCCTGGCGCTGTTCGATGCGCAGACCAAGTTCGACGCTGGCTGTGGTTGGCCAAGTTTCTACGCCCCGATCGAGGACAGCGCGATGATCGAGATTCGCGACACCTCCCACGGCATGATCCGCACCGAGGTCACCTGCGCCCGTTGCGATGCGCACCTGGGGCATGTGTTCCCTGACGGCCCGCCACCGACCGGCCTGCGCTACTGCATCAACTCGGTGTGCATCGACCTTCGTCCGCGCGACTGACCGGAGCCCGATCATGGCTGCAACGATGCTGAACATCCCCTGCGTGACCCTGAGCGGCGAGCACAAGACGCTGGGCGACTTCCCGGGCAAGGTGCTGTTGGTGGTCAATACCGCCAGCCAGTGCGGTTTTACCCCGCAGTACAAGGGCCTGGAGCAACTGTGGCAGGCCTACCGCGACCGTGGCCTGGTGGTACTGGGCTTTCCGTGCAACCAGTTCGGCAAGCAGGAACCTGGCGATGCGCGGGACATTGCGCAGTTCTGCGAGCGTAATTTCGGCGTGAGTTTTCCGTTGTTTCGCAAGGTCGAGGTCAACGGCCCAGGCGCTCACCCTCTGTTCGTCGAACTCAAGCAACGCGCCCCGGGTATTTTGGGTAGCCAGAAGATCAAGTGGAACTTCACCAAGTTTCTGGTCGACCCGGCCAGTGGCCAGGTCACGCGCTATGCCCCCTCCACCAAGCCACAGGCCCTGCAGGCGGACATCGAGCGTTTGCTCAGCCGCTGAAGGGCACCCAATGGTCAACCAGGGCCAGTAGCTCTTCGCGGCGGAATGGCTTGGCCAGGTAGTCGTTCATGCCCGCCGCCCGGCAGCGTTCGCGCTCTTCGGGCATGGCGTTGGCGGTGAGGGCGACGATCGGCAACTCGGGCCAGCGGCCGCTTTGGCGGATACGCCGGCTGGCCTCGTAGCCGTCCATCACCGGCATGTTGCAGTCCATCAGTACCAGGTCGAATTCCTCACGCGCCAGCAGCTCAAGGGCCTCCGCGCCCTGGGTGGCCAGTTGCACCTGGCAGCCGAGCTTGGCCAGCATGCCCTTGGCCACCAGCTGGTTCACCGGGTTGTCCTCTACCAGCAGGATCCTCGCACGGCCTTGCTCCTGGGTAATGGCCGGGATGGCCAGCGGGTGTTCGGGCTCATGGCCTTGCAAGGTGCGGCGCAGGGTCTGGTACAGGGCGTTGCGTGCCAATGGTCGGGCCAGCTGGTGCAGCGGGGCCAAAGCCAAGGACTGCTCGTTGGGCAGGAAGTTGCCGTAGGCAGTCACCAGCAGAATCGGGGTTTTCAATGCCGGGCGCAGTTCGAACAGGTGCTCGACGTCGTCGGTGATCAACAGGTCGATCACTGCGGCATCCAGCGTGGCGCAACTGTCATGGCGCTGGTAGGTCAGGCCCCAGGCAGGCAGCAAGTGCTGCAACAGTTCATTGAGCCCGCTGCCGGCTGCGCTCAGTGCTGCCACGCGGCCATGCAAGGGCGCTGGCGGGATGGCTTCGGTGTGCACGGTCAGCGGCAATTCGGCGGTAAAACAGCTGCCAAAGCCCGGCTCGGAGCGAATGTGCAGGTGGCCCTGCATGGCCTTGCACAGGTTGCGCGTCAGCGCCAGGCCCAGGCCGGTGCCACCGTACTGGCGGGTGATGCCGGCACCGGCCTGGGTGAAAGGCTGGAAGATGCGCGCCTGGGCGTCTTCGGGGATGCCGATGCCGGTATCCCGTACCTCAAGGCGTACACCACCGACAATGGCCATCAAGCGCACATCGACACGGCCGAAGCGGGTGAACTTCAGCGCGTTGGACAGCAGGTTGCTGACGATCTGCCGCACACGCGTGGGGTCGCCGAGCACGCTGCTGGGGAAGTCGCTGGTGATCAGGCAGGTCAGCTCCACGCTTTGCGCGGTGTTCTGCGACAGCAGGTTGGCGGTGTCTTCCACCATCGAGCCCATGTCGAACGCAATGCGTTCCAGTTCCAGCTGGCCGGCATCGAACTTGGACAAGTCGAGAATATCGTTCAGCAGCTCTACCAGCACCTTGCCCGAGTCATGGGCGATAGCCAGTTGCTGGCGTTGCTCGCTGGGCAGCGGGTTGTCCAGCGCCAGGGCGATCATGCCCAGCATGCCGTTGAGCGGGGTGCGGATTTCATGGCTCATGTTGGCCAGGAAGGCGGCGCGAGCCTGGGCCATGTCCAGCGCTCGGCTGCGGGCTTGTTCCAGCTCCTGGTTGGACAGGCTCAGGCTGCTGTTGCTGGCCTTGAGCTCGTTGGTGCGCGCCGACACGATGTCTTCCAGCTCGTTCAGGTACTGGGTCAGACGGTTTTCCGCAGTGCGCCGCTGTTCGATCTCGGTGGCCATGCTGATGAACTGCTGGTTGGCGACCTTCACCAGCACGCCGATTTCGTCATGCTCGTGTCCGTGTGGGCATTCCAGGCGCGTTTGCCGGGGTTTGCGCGGGTCGCTGCCGCTGAGTGCGCCAATCACCGTCACCAGCGGCTTGGTCAGCATCATGTAGAACAGCGCCAACAGGAGGCCGGTGAGCACCAGGCTGCGGGCGAACCCATTGAGCAGGGTGATGCCGGCACGGTCGAGAAAGCGGCTGCCGAAGGCGAAGGTGTCGATGTCCAGGTACAGGGTGCCCAGGTATTGCTCCGGCATGTGGGTCAGGTACAGGCGCTCCTTGAACTGGCGTTGCTCGCCGAACAGGAAGTCGCTGAGTGGCCGGGAGCGGTCCTGCAGTTTTGGCCGCTCGACATCGGCCAGTACCGTTTCGTTGTTGTCGATCAGCCGTGCGCGGATGACGGCCGGCGACTGCAGCAGGCCGCGGGTCAGCTCCAGCGCCAGTTCCGAGTCGATGTTGTAGGCGATGCGCGAGGCCGGGTTGTGGCTGATTTGCAGCAACGCGTTCACTTCACGGTTGATGGACGCGTCTTCGCTGGCATAATCGATGCCGATCTGGATGAGACTGAGCAATGTTCCCAGGATGAAGCCGACCAGGACTGTCAACCGGGCTTGCTTGTATGACAGGCGATTGGTGAACTTGATATCCATGAGTCCCGAGCCGGTTTCCCGTTCCTTGCGCTGCGCAAGCATAGCCGAATAGCCCCGGCTGCTGGTGGGTCTGTCTGTTCATTTCAGTTGATCGCCAAGCGGGGGCCGCTTGGCGTCCCTTCGCGGGCTTGTCCGCTCCCACAGGTACAGCTTAGCCCCAGGCTGAAGGCAAGCCCTGAGGGAGCGGGCAAGCCCGCGAAGGGGCGCGCAGCGGCCCCCAAAAAACTGAAATTGTTAGGAGTCGTCATGGACGCTCGCTTGATCGCTTTTCTGGACCGCGCCGAATCGGTACTGGCGCGCCTTGAACCCCTGTTGCCGGCACAACGCCCGCACATCGACTGGGGCACCACACTGGCCGCGCGCTGGCAGCGTGATGGCCGCAGCGGCTACCTGCTGCCGCTGGACGTCAGCCTGGACATCCGCCTGACCGACCTGATCGGCGTCGACAAACAGCGCGACCAGCTGGGCCGCAACACCCACCAGTTCATCAACGGCCTGCCAGCCAACCACGCGCTGCTGTGGGGCTCGCGCGGTACTGGCAAGTCGTCGCTGGTACGTGCCTTGCTGGCCGAGCACGCCAGCGCCGGCCTGCGCCTGATCGAAATCGAACGTGACCACCTGGCCGACCTGCCACGGGTGGTCGAGCAACTGCAGAAGTTGCCGCAACGCTTCATCCTGTTCTGCGACGACCTGTCGTTCGAAGCCGGGGAGGGCGACTACCGGGTGCTCAAGAGTGTGCTCGACGGCTCGCTGGAGCAGGCCCCGGACAACGTGCTGCTGTACGCCACCTCCAACCGCCGCCACCTGGTGCCCGAGAAGGAGAGCGACAACGAGAACTGGAAGCGTGTGGACGGCGAACTGCACCCCAGCGAAGCGGTGGAGGACAAGATTGCCCTGTCTGACCGTTTTGGCCTGTGGCTGTCGTTCTACCCGTTTACCCAGGACCACTTCCTGAACGTTGTCGAGCACTGGATTGGCCAGTTGGCACAACCTGCGGGCCTTGTGTGGCAGCGCACCGAAGCACTCGACATCCTCGCCGTGCGCTGGGCCACCGGCCGCGGTAACCGTAATGGCCGTTGTGCCTATCAGTTCGCCCGCTACTGGGTCGGGCTGCAATTGCTGGAGCAAAAGTAAATGATCGACCTCAATGCCAGTGGCGCCGGCCTCGACGGCTACAACCTGCTGGCGGCGCAAGTGCAGGCGCTGTTCGCCGACGAGCGTGACTTCATCGCCAACGCCGCGCAGTTTTCCGCGTTTCTGTATAACCAGGTGGACGACCTGAACTGGGCGGGGTTCTACCTCAACCGCAACGAAGAGCTGGTGCTGGGCCCGTTCCAGGGCCAGGTGGCGTGCGTGCGCATTCCGTTCAGTAAAGGTGTGTGTGGTGCCGCGGCGGCAACGCGGCAGACCCAGCGGGTCGAGGATGTACATGCATTCCCTGGCCACATTGCCTGTGACAGTGCCTCCAACAGCGAGCTGGTGATCCCGTTGGTGAAGGACGGCAGGTTGATTGGCGTGCTGGACCTGGACAGCCCGACGGTCGGGCGGTTCAGCGAGGCGGACCAGGTGGGGCTGGAGCGGTTGGCGGCGATCTTTCTGGCGTTGACTGACTGCTGATCGATGTTGCCTGTGCCGGCCTCTTCGCTTGTAGGAGCGGGTTTACCCGCGAATACGGTGGCGGCGGCAACGGTGAATGACCAGGGATATTGGCCAGCAGACCCGGCCCTTTCGCGGGTAAACCCGCTCCTACAACGGCCTGTGTCTGGCCACCGATGCGTTTCCACCCCCGTGTAGGAGCGGGTTTACCCGCGAATACGGTGGCGGCGGCAACGATGAATGACCAGGAATACTGGCCAGCAGCCCCGGCCCTTTCTGGCGGCGCAAGTGCAGGTGCTGTTCGCCGACGAGCGTGACTTCATCGCCATTTCTGTATAACCAGGTGGACGACCTGAACTGGGCGGCCCCTGCAGGTAATCCGCGATGAAAAGCATTTTCAGGTCCATAGGTTTCAGCTCTCGCCAAGGCTTGGTCAGATCCTCGAAAACCGACCTTGCCAGTAAAAGACTGTTACCTATGTGCGTGAACTGATTTGTAACCGATGTGGGTGAGTCATACCGCTTGCAGCGGTTCAACTCCTTCTGGTGAGCTTCAGGAAATCATCCACCGACATCAATGGAACGGGCACGATCACCACCGCCCAGAAATGGTGCTCTGGGTTGGGTTCGATGGCGAGTATCACCGCGAACTTGTTCGATGAGCTTGGCGTGAAGACCCCGTCGGCATCAATCTGCCCACCGCCTGCCAAGAGGCTCCATTCAGTGGCAAGCGGATCGACTTCACGCTCGAGCCCATTGGCGTCGAGGTGAGTCATAACCAGTTTTAGCTTGTCGCCGCTTTTGCTTAACTTGAACTCATGTGTTGGCGCTCTATTGAGCACCACATAAGTACTGTACAGAGGAAAGGTGAGATTGCCTGTGGGTACAACATCTATCCATACAGGTTCCTGGTTGCTGGCTTCTGCACCTGGGTTTGAGGCTTTATTATATAACTCGCTTGCACTCACCATCTTGACGAGCGGCGCCACACCAGAGGCCGGGGGCGTGCCCGCCTCAACGGCCACTATGGAAGGTGGGGTTTTCTCGAACAGGCCACACATAACATTGTCGAGTTCTTTCGCCCCTGTGCAGCCATGCAAAGTGCGTGGGTGGATCAATAGGCTCAAGCTGTAGAAGTCGCTGAGCCTATAACCTGCGTCAGGGACTGTATCCAGGCCGACATAGGTATTCATGTACGAGGTGTTGGTTGCGTAGGGTTGCTTGCTTACAGCAGGAGCGCTCGCGGAGGTCATCGTGAGTGGGGCGAAGATACCATTGTTGTCTTCACGCCAGGCGATATAGAAAATAGAGTGTGCTGAGTTCTCCGAGGCCCGCGGGTAGAAGCGCAAGGGACGCATTAGCCATTCACTGGCGGGTAGCGCATCCACGTCATGCAGCGTGACATGTTGCTCGCTGGGCGGTAGCGTCAGGTAGCGCACGTCGAAGTCGTAACTGCGTTCCCGCTGCGCGCGCCACGGGTAGCCGATAGAGAAGCTCGATCGTCCTTGCTCAATTTCAAGCCTCACCCTTTTACCTGGCTCGTACAGTCCTTTGCATGCGGCAGCATCAAATTCACGAAACAAGTTCAAATGGCTACTTTCATACGAAACAGTGATCGCCTCTATAGCGGCTGATGTGCTTCCCGGCTTTCGGCGTAGGGTGATGTGTTGGTAGTTCAGAAATCGCCGGCGAACACAGATTGTGTCTTTTCCGGGTGAGGTCGAAAAACTCAGCAGTGGTCGGCCCAGCCTGCAACTGACCAAGTGCGAGGCAAAGCCCAATGACGTTGGGATCTCAAATTTCAGCGTATCGCAGTCTTCCGGGAGGTCGTCTGGATGAGTGCCATGGACCCTGGATAGCGCTTCGTTCAATTCCACTGTGTCGCAAACAAGGTGGGCTCGCCATCCATGCATTTCATAAGCGGTGGCAGTTTTAGGGGCTTCCATGGGGCACCTGCGGTTGGGTTAGCTGCCATGCACCGTAGCCCCCCTTTGCGTTCGTTCACAACTGGCAGAACTGACAGGAGGCAAGCGGCCCACCCGGCATCGCCCTTGCAGACAAAGCCTCAGTCATAGATGACTTTCTTTTTCCAGGTCTCCTCCTCATCGGTCTTCAGCCCATCGGTCAATTCGTTGTGTTCGTCCTCGGCCGGGGCCATGCGGTCCAGCACCTGTGCATTGGCCCGAGCCAGCAGTTTCTCAAGATACGTCAGTTGCTCTTCATACGCTTTCGGCTCCGGCTGCTTGCGCAAATACTGTACGCCGCGCTCGAAGGCCAGGCGCGCCTGGCCGGGCTGGCCTTTTTGCAGGGCCTGTTGGCCGAGGTTGTTGAAGAACTCTATATGCAGCAGCACCAGGATATGGCGGATTTCCTTGACCCAATGCTTGGCCTCGACGGCAGGCAAGAAGCCCTCATGGGCAGCGCGGGTCACCTGATTGTGCAGCGCCTCCAGCAAGAAGCGTACGTCCTTGGCCTTGATCTCGGTGTGGATCGGGTTAGGTGGGTTGTTGACCGGGATCTTGTCGCCCAGGGCAATCAGCCCTTCCAGTTCGGCGATGCGCGCCTTGAATTCGGTATTGCGCTTGTCCACCGCCAGCAGGCGCTGGTTGAGGTTCAGCTCCAGGCGGGTCAGCAGCAATTTGAGGGGCGGGGTCATGAACTGGCCGGGGAACGTCTCGGTGATCTCGCCGCAGCGGCGCAGGCGGTCGGCGAGCTCGATCTTCGTCCGGGCGCGCTCAAGCTTGCCATTTTCGACCACATTGTTGAGGTAGCCGATTACGATCAGCAACGCGATGCCCGCCACGATGAGCAGGGTGATCAGAAGTGGTGTCACCGTTAATGCCTCATGAATAGGTTTGCATGATTGAGTGTAGGAGCGAGCGTGCTCGCGAGAGGCCCTGACAGCCATTCTCTTTTTCTATCGGCAAACTGTGCCATGACTGGATGCTGGCACATTAATGCTGACTTGACGCCAGAAAATCAACGCCAAACCCCGCCGGGGCTGCCGAAACAGCGCTGGGTGTGCCCGGAAGTCATTGATTTAAATAAATTTCTACAAAGGGGTTGACGCCTCCCCGAACCATCCATAGAATGCGCGCCACTTGCAGCGTAAAGCACACAGCGAAACGCAGCAGGGAGTGAAAGCAAGCAGTAATGCTTGTAGCGTGTCCCCTTCGTCTAGTGGCCTAGGACACCGCCCTTTCACGGCGGTAACAGGGGTTCGAGTCCCCTAGGGGACGCCAATGCGGGAATAGCTCAGTTGGTAGAGCACGACCTTGCCAAGGTCGGGGTCGCGAGTTCGAGTCTCGTTTCCCGCTCCAGTTTCTCCGGCACTGCTTAACGGCGGGGCAGGAAAAGAAAATCCAGGCTGAATCGTGAGGTTCATGTTCTGGTGCACTGAAAAGTGTTGTGTGTCCCCTTCGTCTAGTGGCCTAGGACACCGCCCTTTCACGGCGGTAACAGGGGTTCGAGTCCCCTAGGGGACGCCAAATGCGGGAATAGCTCAGTTGGTAGAGCACGACCTTGCCAAGGTCGGGGTCGCGAGTTCGAGTCTCGTTTCCCGCTCCAGTTTAAATACTGTGGCGTCTATGCGGTGCAGTGGTGGTGAAGGCTGTAAAGGCGCTTCACGCCGAACGTGGTAAAGCTTCAAATTGCGGGAATAGCTCAGTTGGTAGAGCACGACCTTGCCAAGGTCGGGGTCGCGAGTTCGAGTCTCGTTTCCCGCTCCATATAGTAAAAAAGGCAGAGACGAAAGTCTCTGCCTTTTTTTATGGCCAATATTTTTTGTCCTGGTGGGCACTTCCCGTGCCCACGCCAGGCTCATTTATCGGTAAGTCATGGTGAAGTCCAGCGCCCCGTTGGCCGGCCCTGCGGTCACCGTTGGCGCTGTCTGAAAGAAGCGCGCCTTGAAATGCAACACGGTCTTGTCGACAACCAGTGGCGTGACCGCTTCATCCTGCTGAAGGGGCATCGGCCTATCGTTACTACGCAGTAGCTGGATGCCTATACCCGTTGCGCTACCCGGCTTGTTGTCCAGGCTGAACACGCCCTGTGCTGGCTCCAAGGGCACCGACCCTTTTGCCCCTTCCAGGCGAATATAGGCGCTGGCGATACCGCCGGCTGGGTCGTCTCTGCAATCGCTGAGGGTGACGTAGAAGTCCTTCGCATCGGTGTAGCTGCCGGGCCCCGTGAAATCTGCGAGGGTATAGGTTCCCAGCTGCACCGGGTCGGCGCTCACCGGGTTCGCCAACAGGGTGCAATGTGCTTGCTGCACTACGCCGCTGAAGGATCCACTGCGGGTCGAAGTACCGATGTGGCTGAATAGCGACCCCTCCAAAGGGGAGGAAACACTCACGCTGTTCTGGAACACTGATGTCGTCGAGCAAAGAATATTCACCGCGCCGGTGACGGACGCAGACCTCATCATGCATGTCCCCGCCAGTAGGCTCGGGGAGGGCGAGCCTGTTCTGAAATACCGGGTAGTGATCTTCAATGGTGTGCCTGAAGACTCAGCCCCACTTATGCTGACCATCGACCGCCAGGCCCCAGTCCTGGCGAGCGACAATAAGGTGCAGCCGCCTCCCGAGGTGGTTACCGGCGGTGTGACCGTGGTGTACCTGGAGCAGAACGGCGATGAGTTGTTGGCGACGTTGCCCGCCTACGATGCCCCTCAGGTCGGTGACCGCATCAGCTATTACTGGGACCGGCAGCTGGGTAGTGACGAACTGGTTGATGTGCTCAGCCTCACCCAGGCTGATGTGGCGGCGGGGACGCTACCGAAGCTGAAATATGGCGGTGAAATGATTCGTGAGCGTGGAGATGGTCCGCGATTCCTGCACTATCGAGTCGATGATCGTGCTGGCAACCAGAGCGCCGCATCCGCTCTCCTGCAACTGACGGTGGCGGCCACGCCTGCTCCACGCACGCTCTCCTGGCCTGAACTGTCGGGGGTGGAGAGTGATGAAGAAACGATTGTGCTGGAAACCGGTTCGTTAGAGGAAGATCTGGAGGCATTGATCCCCGAGGATGCAGGCGTCGGTAGCCTGGAGCCTGTGCAGATGCAGTGGGGCGAACCAGGCCAGGTCGGGGCTGTGACCATTCAGGGTGCGCCTGGTACCCGAAGCTTTATGGTCCCGCTGAAGCATGTGCCCGCCCACAGTGGCAAGACCATCCCGCTGTATTACTTGGCCAGCGGCGATATGTCGATCAAGCGCCAGGTCAGGCTGACTGTATTCAGGCCCTCTGCGCCGGGGCCTCAGATAAAAGAAGCGGGCACTCAATATCTAAGCCTGAAGGATGTAGGGGAGGGTGTTCATGTTACCCAAGTCGCTTGGGGGCTCATCAGTACCGACCAGCGTGTCACGATCAGGGCATTCGCTTATGACGCGCAGTCCCAGTTGCAGGAGCATATCGTGCTCGATCAGCATGCAGTCACCGAGCCGGAAATGCTGGACGGGTTTGGACAAGGGGGAACGCTGATCCTGCCACGGTCCTTTTTTGATACGCTGAATGCGGGCATTACATTCTTCGTGCGGACAACGGTGAGCCTGGACGGCGGTCAGACATGGCCCGAAAGTGGCTATTTCCAAACGTCGCTCACATTGGTCCCGTGATCCGCCTAAAGATGAACATCGCTTGTCTGTTTTTCGGATGTCGCGCCGTAGTCGTTGATGATCGAGAAGGTTACCTTGGTATCGGGTGCAAGCTGTTTGCCTGGTAACGGATACATTTGTTGTGAGAAGGGCGCCACCATCGCTCTCGCTTGCAGGTTGTGCGCACCGACTTGCACCTGGTTGAAGGTGAAATGATAAGGCGAGGGGTTGTCGACAACCAGGTTGGCCTTGCCGTTGAGTGTCTGCACCGACCATTTCAGCGCTTTGAGGTGTTCTTCGGGTCGGCTTTTCAGGTGGCTAGGGCGATAGAACAGCTTGATGCGGGTGCGCAGGGCGATGTTAAGGAGGTTCGCGTTAGTTTCTAACTGCTGGGGAATCTCCTGCACATTGAAGTAGAACAATGACTCCCGGTCTTCCGGCAAGTCGTTAGGCAACCGATTGATCTGGACCATCTGCTGTTTGCCCGGGTCGAGGCGGAACAGTGCGGGTGAAGCGATCAAGGGGACGGGGGTGACAGTGTCGTCTTCTTCAGTGTTGACCCAAGCCTGTGCGGCGAAGGTGGAGTTACTGGGATTGGCGACAATGACCGATGAGTTGCGCGAATCGGTACCGTGTACGATACGTGTGGAATCGATTGTCAACGCTGCTTGTGCTGGAGATACCGTGGTCGCCAGGCAGCTTGCAAATGCGAGCAGACGCAAAGTGGGGAATCGCTGAATGATGGACATCGAGAGGGTGAACCTTCGTTCAAGGTTTTTTGTATCTGGAGGCCCCAGGTGCCGAGTTCCAGCACGTGGGGCAATGATCAGTTGATCGCGACCACGAAGGTGACGGTCGACGCTATATCACCTTGTTCCACCGCTGGCGCTATTTGCTGCAGGCGGGCCGAGAAAACCATCTCGGTCGGATTGGTATCGCTCAGCGGGTAGTCCATGGATGGGGTGTCTGGTGCGAGCTGCGCACCGGTTCGGTCAGAAATTTTCAGGCCCAAGCCCTTGGTGTAACCGATGCCATCTTGCAGGCCGTAGAGGTCGCCGCTGGTGCCGGCTTGGCCGTAAGCTGGGGTGAAGGTGACGTTCGCGACTGCACCTGTGCCGATGGTACAGCTACCGCCAGGGGTGAGCCGTAGCGCAAAACCGATCCGTGGGGTTTCTTGGCCGGCACCGACAAAGTCCTGTGTCTTGTAGTTGCCCAAATTCAACACTGGCATGGGGACGCCGGTGCCTGGTGTCACGACATCAATAGGGCAAGTGCCGCCAGGGCTGACAGTTCCGGTGAAACTCATCGTGCCGTTGTTGGCCATTGCTGCGCTGCTGGTCAACGTGATGGCGAGTATGGAGAGTATTTTTTTCATGCGTCTTCCTAAGTGAAGCCAAGCGTGAAGCTTGAACAGGTATGTTCCATTCGTGCCCGTATTGGGGGGGGGATGGCACCTGATGCAGGGTAGAGAAGACGCAAGGTAAGGTCTGTAGGAGAAGGTTTTCGTTTTGACGGGATTTAAGAACAGTGTGCGTGTCACAAATACACAGCCCGGGGCGCTGCCCAGAAAGCTGGGCAGCCGTAACCCGGCTTAGTGGCTGCGGCCCTGGTTCGAGGCGTTCAGCAGTTGCTTTTCCTGATTCCAGTCGAAGGGTTCATCGCTCTGCTCCGCTTCGTAGCGACGCTCCTCCAGTCTCTGGTAAAGGTCCAGTTCTTCGTCTGGCATGAAATGCAAGCAGTCACCGGCAAAGAACCACAGCAAATCGCGGGGCACCAGGTGAGCGATTTGTGGGTAGCGCTGGATGACTTGGCAGATCAGGTCCTGGCCCAGGTATTGGCTTTCGAGCGGGGCTTGCGGCAGCAGGGTCAGCAGTTCGTCGAAGCGTTCGAGGAACAGGGCGTGGCTTTCCTCCGGCACCTGCTCGGCTTCACCCAGGGCCACCAATATGGTGCGCAGGTGGTTCAGCAGTTGCAGGTGATATTCCAGGTGGGGGTTAGCCATTGGGGCGGTCCTCGGGGTGGTTGAAACGGGGCGCGGAGTATACGCCGGTTGGGGAAGGGGCCGCAAAACGGCCCCTGTCTCAGCGTACCTTGCCTTGCTCCGGCAGCAGCTGTGCCTTGTCGAAGGCGTCCACGTCGATCACCGCACGGCGCGCTTGCTCGGCTGCATGCAGGCGTTGCGCCTGATCAGGCTGAAGTACACCACTGTCGACTGCCGCATCGATCACCGACTGCCCGGGCGCCGGTCGTACCTTGCCTTCCTTGATTGCCTGATGCAGCGCGTTGTGCAGCGGCGTCGACGCCTCCAGCAGGTCGCAGGCCCGTTGCAGGGCTGCCACCGGGTCGCCGTCGGCTTGCGGCCTGAAGCAACCGGCAAGCAGCTCTTCCAGCGCAGGGTCGCCTTTGCTGCGTCCGATCAGCGCTGCCACCTCGGCGTCCAGTTCATCGCTCGGCCCGGTATGACGGCGGCCGAAGGGGAACACCAGCACCCGTAGCGCGCAGCCGACGAAACGGTTGGGGAAGTTGTCGAGCAACCGGTCCAGGGCGTGCTCCGCCTGGCCCAGGCTTTCTTCCATGGCCCAGCGCAGCAGGGGCTGCATGTGCTCGGGCGAACCGAGATCGTGGTAGCGCTTGAGTGCGGCACTGGACAGGTACAGGTAGCTGAGTACATCGCCCAGCCGCGCACTCAGGCGCTCCCGGCGCTTGAGCGCCCCGCCCAGCAGCATCATCGACAGGTCCGCCAGCAGGGCAAAGGCGGCGGCCTGGCGGTTGAGGGCCCGGAAGTAGCCTTGGCTCAGCGTGTCTCCCGGTACTTTCTCGAAAACCCCCAGCCCCAGGTTGAACACCACAGTGCTGGCCGCATTGCCGGCGGCGAACAGGATGTGTTTCATCAGCAGGTCATCGAATTCCTGAAGTGCGTGATCGTGGTCTTCACGCCCGGCCAACGCCATCTCCTTGAGCACGAACGGGTGGCAGCGAATGGCGCCCTGGCCGAAGATCATCAGGTTGCGCGAAAGGATGTTGGCGCCTTCGACCGTGATGAAGATCGGCGCTCCTTGCCAGTTGCGGCCCAGGTAGTTGTTCGGGCCCATGATGATGCCCTTGCCACCGTGCACGTCCATGGCGTGCTGGATGCATTCGCGGCCTCGTTCGGTCAGGTGGTACTTGAGGATCGCCGACAGCACCGAGGGTTTCTCGCCCAGGTCTACGGCCTTGGCGGTCAGCAGGCGGGCACTGTCCATCAGCCAGGCGTTGCCGCCAATGCGTGCCAGCGATTCCTGGATACCTTCGAAGGCAGCCAGTGGCACGTTGAATTGCTCGCGGATATTGGCGTACTGGCCGGTCACCAGGCTGGTGTACTTGGCAGCCCCTGTACCCACGGCAGGCAGTGAGATGGAGCGGCCTACCGACAGGCAGTTCATCAGCATCATCCAGCCCTTGCCGAGCATGGCCTGGCCACCGATCAGGAAGTCCAGCGGTACGAACACGTCTTTGCCGCTGTTGGGGCCGTTCATGAAGGCGGCGCCCAGCGGCAGGTGACGTTTGCCGATTTCGACGCCGGGCGTGTTGGTGGGGATCAGGGCCAGGCTGATGCCGAGCTCCTCCTGTTCGCCCAACAGATGGTCGGGGTCGTAGGCTTTGAAGGCCAGGCCCAGCAGGGTGGCGACCGGGCCGAGGGTGATGTAGCGCTTTTCCCAGTTCAGGCGCAGGCCGATCACTTCTTCGCCGTGCCACTGGCCTTTGCAGATGATGCCGGTGTCGGGCATGGCGCCAGCGTCGGAGCCGGCCAGTGGGCCGGTGAGGGCGAAGCAGGGGATTTCCTCGCCTCGGGCCAGGCGGGGCAGGTAGTGGTTGCGTTGTTCGTCGGTGCCGTAATGCAGCAGCAGTTCGGCAGGGCCCAGGGAGTTGGGCACCATCACCGTGGAGGCCAGGTCGCCGCTGCGGGTGGCCAGTTTCATCGCCACCTGGGAGTGGGCGTAGGCGGAGAAGCCCTTGCCGCCGTATTCCTTTGGGATGATCAGGGCAAAAAAGCCATGCTGCTTGATATGTGCCCAGGCTTCGGGCGGCAGGTCCAGGTCCTGGCCGATCTGCCAGTCGCTGACCATGGCGCACAGTGCTTCGGTCGGGCCATCGATGAAGGCCTGTTCTTCATCGGTCAATTTCGGTGCCGGGTAGGCCAGCAAGGTGCGCCAGTCGGGGCGGCCACTGAACAGTTCGCCGTCCCACCACACGGTGCCGGCGTCGATGGCTTCGCGCTCAGTCTGGGACATGGGCGGCAGGGTGCGCTGGAACCAGCGGAATACTGGGGCGGTAAACACCTTGCGTCGCCACTGCGGGAGCGCAACCAGGGCGATCTTCAGGGCCAGCACCACCCAGATCAGGGCCAGCAGCCAGCCGGGGGCACTGCTGAAAATGCCCATCAACAGCACATAGGCCGCCAGGATGCCGAGAATCTGCAAGGGCGCCAGGCGCCGGTGCGTGAGGTACGCCGCGCCGATCACCAGCACCACCAACCACAACAGCAACATAATCGGTCCTCCTTGGAACCAAGGGCTTGAGCCGTCCCAGACAGCTTAGACGCAATGCTGTGAACGGCATGTTCAGAACAGTGACAGGGTGTGGCGGTGGGAGTTTCAGTTCATGTGTTCGCCTGTACCGTTCCATTCCCTCCTACAACGGTGTGTGGCGAGCCCCCCGATCGATGTAGGTGCGGGCTTGCCCGCGAATGCGATGGTGCTGCGACGGTGAATGATCTGGGATATTGGCCGGCAGGGCCGGCCCTTTCGCGGGTAAACCCGCTCCTACGACGGTACGTGGCAACATCACCGAGCGATGCAGGGGCTTGCCCGCGAAGAGGCCCGTACAGGCGGCGAAGGTCTGGAGTAGACTGTGCCACCTCCGCACTCAAAAGGATGTTGCCATGCTGAAGATCTGGGGCCGCAAGAATTCGAGCAATGTGCGCAAGGCGCTGTGGATCGCCCACGAGCTGGGCCTGGACTTCGAATCCATCGACGCCGGCGGCGCCTTCGGCGTGGTCAACGAGCCGCACTACCGCGCCCGCAACCCCAACGGCCTGGTGCCGATGCTCGAAGACGGCGACCTGACTTTGTGGGAATCCAACACCATCGTTCGCTACCTGTGCGCGGAGTACGGCACGGAGCAGGGCTGGTATCTGGCAGACCCACGCCAGCGCGCCCTGGCCGACAAGTGGATGGACTGGACCACATCGTCCTTCGCCGCACCCTTCCGCCCGCTGTTCTGGGGGCTGCTGCGCACGCCGGAAGACCAGCGCGACTGGGTGGCGATCAACGCCGCGCACAAGCAGTGCGCGCAATTACTGGCCATTGCCGACGAAACCCTGGCCAATCAGCCGTACCTGTCCGGTGACCAGATCGGCATGGGCGACATCCCACTGGGTAGCTTCATCTATGCCTGGTTCGAACTGCCCATCGAGCGCCCGGACATGTACCACCTTCAAGCCTGGTATGAGCGCCTGAAGCAACGCCCGGCCTACCAGGCCGCCGTGATGACCGCGCTCACTTGAACCCGCTTCGATAGTCATTATCAATAGATGTGACTGTACTTGTGCAGCCTGGCCTTGCACCATGGCTGCACTCACTGCGCCAGTGACTTTACCTGGCGTGTCCTGCACCTTTTTCTTCGGTAAGTGACCCGCTATGAGTTCCGCCCTGTCCATCCGACAGCTGACCAAGACCTACGGCAATGGCTTTCAGGCCCTCAAAGGCATCGACCTCGATGTTGCCGAAGGCGACTTCTTCGCCTTGCTCGGCCCCAACGGCGCCGGCAAATCCACCACCATCGGCATTCTCTCGACCCTGGTGAACAAGACCAGCGGCACAGTGAGCGTGTTCGGTCACGACCTGGACCGCGAGCCCTCCGCGCTCAAGCGTTGCCTGGGCGTGGTGCCGCAAGAGTTCAACTTCAACCAGTTCGAGAAGACCTTCGACATCGTCGTGACCCAAGCCGGGTACTATGGCATCCCGCCCAAGCTGGCCAAGGAGCGCGCCGAGCAGTACCTGACCCAGCTGGGCCTGTGGGACAAACGTGATGTGCAGTCGCGTTCGTTGTCCGGCGGCATGAAGCGGCGTCTGATGATTGCCCGCGCATTGATCCACGAACCGCGTCTGCTGATCCTGGACGAACCCACCGCCGGGGTGGATATCGAGCTGCGCCGCTCGATGTGGAGCTTCCTCACCGAGCTGAACCAGAAGGGCATCACCATCATCCTCACCACCCACTACCTGGAAGAGGCTGAACAGCTGTGCCGTAACATCGGCATCATCGACCACGGCACCATCGTCGAGAACACCAGCATGCGCCAGTTGCTGGGCAAGCTGCATGTCGAAACCTTCGTGCTCGACCTCAAGCAGGACCTGGCCACGGCGCCGGTACTGCAGGGCTACCCGTGCCGGCTGCTGACCCCGCATAGCTTGGAAGTGCAGGTGGAGAAGGACATCGGCATCACCGCGCTGTTCGGCCAGCTGGCGCTGCAGAACATCGAGGTACAGAGCCTGCGCAACAAGACCAACCGACTTGAGGAGCTGTTCGTGTCCCTGGTGGAAAAAAACCTGTCGAAGGTGGCCGTATGAGTGTGGAACTGCGCACCAACTGGGTCGCCCTGAACACCATCGTCTACCGCGAAGTGCGGCGCTTCCTGCGCATCTGGCCGCAAACGTTGCTGCCGCCAGCGATCACCATGGTCCTGTACTTCGTCATCTTCGGTAACCTGATTGGCCGGCAGATCGGCGACATGGGTGGCTTCACCTACATGCAGTACATCGTGCCGGGGCTGATCATGATGTCGGTGATCACCAACTCATACGGCAACGTGGTGTCGAGCTTTTTCGGCAGCAAGTTCCAGCGCTCGATCGAAGAACTGATGGTGTCGCCGGTGTCGCCGCACACCATTCTCATCGGCTATGTGCTGGGTGGGGTGCTGCGTGGTTTGGCGGTGGGGGTGATCGTGACCATCCTGTCGATGTTCTTCACCGACCTGCAGGTGCACCACCTGGGCGTGACCGTGGTGGTTGTGCTGCTGACAGCCACCATCTTTTCGCTGCTTGGCTTCGTCAACGCAGTGTTCGCGCGCAACTTCGACGATATCTCGATCATCCCGACCTTCGTGCTGACGCCGCTGACCTACCTGGGCGGGGTGTTCTACTCGATCAACCTGCTGCCGCCGTTCTGGCAGACCGTGTCGTTGGCCAACCCGGTGCTGCACATGGTCAACTCGTTCCGCTACGGCATTCTAGGGGTGTCGGATATCAGCATTGGCACGGCGATCACCTTCATGCTGGTGGCCACTGCGGTGCTCTACGTTGTTTGCGTTCGCTTGCTGGTCAGCGGCCGTGGCATGCGGGCCTGAAGCCTTGCACCGGCATTGGCGACGACGCCACTGCCGGCCCACCCACCAGCGCCAGTAGAACATGGTGGTGAAGTAGGCAAGGATGCCCAGCACCACGCCGCACACCACCGAGCCGAGCAGGAAGGGTTGCCACAGCGTCGACAGCTGGTCGGTGATCCACTGGAAGGTCAGCTCGTCGGGCAGGGTGCGCGGCGGTACCTGCATCAGCCAGGCACCGGTCATGTAGGTGACGAAGAACACCGGCGGCATGGTCAACGGGTTGGTCAGCCACACCAGGCTGACGGCGACCGGCAGGTTGCCGCGCACCGGGATCGCCAGGGCCGCCGCCAGCAGCATCTGCATCGGGATGGGAATAAGCGCCGCGAACAGGCCCACACCCATGGCTCTGGCCACCGAATGGCGGTTCAGGTGCCAGAGGTTGGGGTCGTGCAGCAATTTGCCGAAAAAGCGTAAGGACTTGTGTTCCCGAATGCTGGTCGGGTCCGGCATGTAGCGTTTGAAAAGTCGGCGCGGCATGTAGGCTCCCGGAGCGTTGACCCTGGCAGTATGCCCTTAATCCTGCTCCGCCTCGTTTAGAGTTTGTGACAATTGTTGAGCAAGCGATGCCGGCAATTGAGCTATGCCTCAGGAGGTGACTCGCCTTCTGGAGCTCTACCTCATGCGCACAGGGATGTTTGCGCTCGCGCTCGGGCTGTTGTGCCTGGGCTTTCTGCCCGCATTGCCATCGGTCGGATGGTTGATAACCCTGGCAGCCTGCGCTGTCGGCAGCCTGTTTACCCGCGTCTGGCCGTTGGGTTGGTTTCTGCTGGGCTTGTGTTGGGCGTGCGGGTCTGCTCAGCAGGCCCTTGATGATCGTCTGGCTGCCGGCCTGGAGGGGCGCACCTTGTGGCTGGAGGGGCGGGTGGCGGGTTTGCCGGCCCGCACTGCACAAGGCGTGCGTTTCGAGCTGGAAGCGCCACGCTCGCGGCGGGCCGAACTGCCTCAGCGCCTGCAACTGAGCTGGTTCGACGGCCCGCCGCTGCGGGCGGGCGAGCAGTGGCGGCTGGCCGTGACCTTGCAGCGCCCGGACGGGCTGCTGAACCCGCATGGGCCCGACCGTGAAGCGCAGTTGCTGGCGCGACGGGTGGGCGCTACGGGTACGGTCAAGGCGGGGCAGTTGCTGGCGCCAGTCGCCGGTGGTTGGCGCGATGCACTGCGTCAGCGCTTGCTGATGGTCGAAGCCAATGGCCGGCAGGCAGCGCTGGTGGCACTGGTGCTTGGCGATGGTGCGGGCATGGCCCGGGAGGACTGGCAGACGTTGCAGGCCACCGGCACGGTGCACCTGCTGGTGATTTCCGGCCAGCACATCGGCCTGGTCGCCGGTTTGCTCTATGGCCTGGTCGCCGGGCTGGCACGTTGGGGGCTATGGCCGGCAAGGCTACCGTGGTTACCCTGGGCCTGCGGCCTGGCCATGGCCGCAGCGCTGGCCTACGGCTGGCTGGCGGGTGGTGGGGTGCCAGTGCAGCGGGCCTGCCTGATGCTGGCCGTGGTGCTGCTCTGGCGTCTGCGCTTTCGCCACCTTGGCGCTTTTTTTCCGTTGCTGCTTGCACTGGTCGCTGTGCTTGTATTCGAGCCACTGGCGGCGTTGCTGCCTGGGTTCTGGCTGTCGTTCGCCGCCGTGGCCACGCTCATCTACTGCTTCAGTGCCCGGTTGGGGGGTTGGCGGCCCTGGCAGGCCTGGACACGAGCGCAATGGGTGATCGCCGTCGGCTTGCTGCCGGTGTTGCTGGCCACCGGCTTGCCGGTGAGCCTCAGTGCACCGCTGGCCAACCTTGTGGCGGTGCCGTGGGTCAGCCTGGCGGTCTTGCCATTGGCGTTGTTGGGCACGTTGATGTTGCCGCTGGCGGGCGTTGGCGAGGCGTTGCTCTGGCTGGCAGGTGGCCTGCTGGATGTGCTGTTCCGCGGGCTGGCGCTGGTGGCGCAACAGCGCCCGGCATGGGTGCCGCCGGCCCTGCCGTGGTGGGCCTGGCTGCTGGTATGTCTGGGTGCGCTGTTGCTTTTGCTGCCTCGTGGTGTGCCGCTGCGCGGGTTGGGAGGGGTGATGCTGCTGGCGCTGTGGGTACCCAGGGAGCCGGTGCCGTTTGGCCAAATCGAGGTCTGGCAGCTGGATGTCGGCCAGGGGCTGGCGGTGCTCTTGCGTACGCGGCATCACAGCCTGCTTTACGATGCCGGGCCGGCCAGGGGGGAAAGCGACTTGGGGGAACGCGTGGTGCTGCCAACCTTGCGCAAGCTGGGGGTGGGCGGCCTTGACGTGATGGTGATCAGCCATGCGCATGCCGATCATGCGGGCGGGGCCGTGGCCATTGCGCGTGGTTTGCCGATCAAGCGGATAATCGGTGGGGAAGCGCTGGTTGATGTTCCGTTGCAGCCTTGTGCCAGTGGCGAGCAATGGGACTGGGATGGCGTGCGTTTTTCGCTGTGGCGCTGGGTGGACGGGCAGAGCAGTAATGACCGGTCCTGTGTGCTGTTGGTCGAGGCGCAGGGCGAGCGCTTGCTGCTGGCGGGGGATATGGAAGTTGCTGCCGAACGGGCCTGGCTGGCGGACACTGAAGTGCCGCGTATCGACTGGCTGCAGGCGCCGCATCATGGCAGCCGCAGCTCGTCCACCGAGGCGTTCGTCCGGGCTACCGCACCGCGCGGGGTATTGATTTCGCGGGGGCGCAACAACAGTTTCGGGCACCCCCACGTGCAGGTGGTCGAGCGGTATGGGCGGCATGGGGTGGTGATGCATGATACGGCGGTGGAGGGGGCATTGCGGTTGGTGCTGGGGCGGCATGGGGAGGTTGAGGGTGTGCGCCGACAGCGGCGATTCTGGCGTGATGTGGGGGGTGGCTGATCTGGCCCTTTCGCGGGTAAAGCCGCTGCCACAGGTACTGCACGGCCCAGAGGGCCGACCCGGTAGCCCGACAGCCTAATTCCCTGACCTCCGGCAGATGAGCCCTCGGCGCGCCTATGGTAGAGTGGCGGCCTTTTTCCGAAGGGGCGTTTACTGTGTGGGAATTGGTCAAGTCCGGTGGTTGGATGATGCTGCCGATCATTCTGAGTTCCATCGTTGCCATGGCTATCGTCGTCGAGCGCCTGTGGACCCTGCGTGCCAGCCGCGTCACCCCGCCCCACCTGCTGGGCCAGGTGTGGATGTGGATCAAGGACAAGCAACTGACCAGTGACAAGCTCAAGGCGCTGCGGGCCGATTCGCCACTGGGCGAAATCCTGGCAGCGGGCCTCGCCAACTCGCGCCATGGTCGTGAAATCATGAAAGAGTGCATCGAGGAGGCCGCCTCGCGCGTCATCCACGAACTGGAACGCTACATCAGCACCCTCGGCACCATCGCCGCCATGGCGCCTCTGCTGGGCCTGCTGGGCACCGTGCTGGGCATGATCGACATTTTCAGCGCCTTCATGGGCTCGCAGATGACCGCCAACGCCGCCGTGCTGGCCGGTGGTATCTCCAAGGCCCTGGTCACCACTGCGGCAGGCCTGATGGTCGGTATCCCGGCGGTGTTCTTCCACCGCTTCCTGCTGCGCCGCATCGATGAGCTGGTGGTCGGCATGGAGCAGGAGGCGATCAAGCTGGTGGAAGTGATCCAGGGCGACCGTGAAGTGGAAGTGGCCGGAGGCAAGGCGTGAAGTTCCGGCGCAATCGCCAGCGGGAGAGCGTCGACATCAACCTGGCGTCGCTGATCGACGTGGTGTTCGTCCTGCTGCTGTTCTTCGTGGTTACCACCACCTTCACCCGCGAAACGCAACTGCGCGTCGAGCTGCCCGAAGCCACCAGCGCCGAGCCGGCGCCGACCGACCCGGGCAAGCTGGTGGAAATCACCATCAGCGCCGAAGGCGTGTATTCGGTGAACAACCACCTGCTGCCCAAAAGCGACCTGGCCACCCTGAGCGAGGCCATAGCGCGCGAGTCGGGTGGCGACAACACGCTGCCGCTGGCCATCAGCGCCGACGGCAAGACCCCGCACCAGGCTGTGGTCACCGCAATGGATGCTGCCGGCAAGCTCGGTTTCAGCCAGTTGCGCATGACCACCGTCGAGGCGGCCCAGGGCACGCCTTGATGGCTTTCGCCGACCGCTTGCTCGCTGCCTGGTACGCCGGGCATCCGGCGCTGGCGCTGCTGCGTCCGCTGGAGGCCTTGTATCGCCGCGTGGTCACGCGCAAGCGGGCACGTTTTCTAAGGGGTGACAGTGCCAGCTACCGGGCACCGGTACCGGTCATTGTCGTGGGCAACATCACCGTCGGTGGCACCGGCAAGACGCCGATGATTCTCTGGTTGATCGAACACTGTCGCCAGCAAGGGCTGAAGGTGGGCGTAGTCAGCCGCGGTTATGGTGCCAGGCCTCCACGGCTGCCCTGGCGGGTGCAGGCCGATCAGCCGGCCGATGAGGCGGGCGACGAGCCGCTGCTGATCGTGCAACGCACCGGCGTGCCACTGATGATCGACCCGGATCGCGCCCGGGCCGTGCAGGCATTGCTGGCCAGCGAACCCCTCGACCTGATCCTGTGCGACGACGGTATGCAACATTACCGCCTGGCCCGTGACCTGGAACTGGTGCTGATCGACGCTGCCCGCGGCCTGGGCAATGGCCGCTGCCTGCCGGCGGGGCCGTTGCGTGAGCCGGCCGACCGCTTGCGTGAGGCTGACGCGGTGCTGTTCAACGGCGCCAGCGAAGACCGCACCGAGGGTTTTGGTTTCCGCCTGCAGCCGTCGGCCCTGGTCAACGTGCGCACTGGCGAGCGCCGTGCGCTCGACCATTTCCCCGCCGGCCAGCGCCTGCATGCGGTGGCCGGTATCGGCAACCCGCAACGTTTCTTCAACACCCTGCTGGGGCTAAACTGGCAGCCGGTGCCGCATCCCTTCGCCGACCATGCGCAGTTCAGTGCCCGGAGCCTGGCTTTCAGCCCGCCACTGCCGCTGGTCATGACCGAGAAGGACGCGGTGAAATGCCGGGCCTTTGCCGCTGACGACTGGTGGTACCTGGCCGTCGAAGCGCAGCCTACGCCGGCTTTCAGCGCCTGGTTCGACAACCAGCTGCAACGCTTGTTGCGCAAACCCTGAGCCCGTTTTCAATTTCCGGCCACCTGGCCTAAAGGAAGCCTCCAATGGACACCAAACTGCTTGATATCCTGGCCTGCCCGATCACCAAGGGCCCGCTCAAGCTGAGCGCCGACAAGACCGAGCTAATCAGCAAAGGCGCTGGCCTGGCCTACCCGATTCGCGACGGTATCCCGGTCATGCTGGAAAGCGAGGCACGCACCCTGACCGACGACGAGCGTCTTGACAAATGAGCCTGGAATTTACGGTAGTAATCCCCGCCCGGCTGCGCTCCACCCGCCTGCCAGGCAAACCGCTGCTGCTGATTGCCGGCAAGCCAATGGTGCAACATGTGTGGGAGCAGGCCCGCAAGAGCGGTGCCAGCCGTGTGGTCATCGCCACCGACGACACCAGCATCCTCGAAGCCTGCCAGGCCTTCGGTGCCGAAGTGCTGATGACCCGTGCCGATCATGAATCGGGCACTGACCGCCTGGCCGAAGTGGCCGCGTACCTAGGGTTGCCGGCTGACGCCATTGTGGTCAACGTGCAGGGCGACGAGCCGCTGATCCCGCCGGTGATCATCGACCAGGTGGCGGCCAACCTGGCGGCGCATCCGGAAGCCGGTATCGCCACCCTGGCCGAGCCGATCCATGAACCGGAAACCGTGTTCAACCCGAACGCGGTCAAGGTGGTGAGTGACAAGAACGGCCTGGCCCTGACGTTCAGCCGAGCGCCGCTGCCCTGGGCCCGCGATACCTTTGCCAAGGCCCGCGACGTGCTGCCGGAAGGGGTGCCCTATCGCCGTCATATTGGCATGTACGCCTACCGTGTCGGCTTCCTGCACGACTTCGTCAGCTGGGGCCCATGCTGGCTCGAGCAGGCTGAAGCGCTGGAGCAGCTGCGTGCCCTGTGGCACGGCGTACGCATTCACATCGAGGACGCCATCGAGGCGCCTGCCGTGGGTGTCGACACCCCTGAGGATCTGGAGCGCGTACGGCGCTTGCTGGAGGCCTGATGCGCGTCCTGTTCGTGTGCCTGGGCAACATCTGCCGCTCGCCTACCGCCGAAGGCGTGCTGCGCCATCAATTGCACGCTGCCGGGCTCGCTGACAAGGTGCAGGTGGCTTCTGCCGGCACCGGCGATTGGCATGTCGGCAAGGCGCCAGACAGCCGCACCTGCAAGGCGGCGCTGGCGCGCGGTTACGACCTGTCGCAGCAACGCGCCCAACAGGTCAAGGCATCGCACTTCGCCGAATACGATCTGGTGTTGGCCATGGATGAGCACAACCTGCGCGATCTGCGCGCCCTGCGCCCGTCCACGGCAGTGGGCGAACTCGACCTGTTCCTGCGCCGCTACGGTGCAGCCCTGGATGAAGTGCCAGACCCGTACTACGGTGGCGCCGACGGCTTCGAGCAGGTGCTGGACCTGGTGGAAGCGGCTTGCCAGGCGCTGGTACTGGAAATCAAGGGGCGTCTATGACAGTGCAGTGGCAGGAGCAGGTATCGCTCAAGCCTTACAATACCTTCGGCATCGACGTGAAGGCGCGCTATTTCAGCCAGGTGCAGGACGACCAGCAGGTGCGTCAGGCACTGGGCCAGGCACAGCAGAGGGGCTTGCCGGTACTGGTGATCGGGGGTGGCAGCAACCTGCTGCTGACCCGCGATATCGATGCACTGGTGCTGCACATGGCCAGCCGCGGTCGGCGTGTGCTCAGTGACGATGGCGAGCGTATCGTGGTCGAAGCCGAGGCCGGTGAGCCATGGCACGCGTTTGTGCAATGGGCGCTGGCGCAGGGCTATTGCGGGTTGGAGAACCTCAGCCTGATCCCCGGCACCGTGGGTGCTGCGCCGATGCAGAACGTGGGCGCTTACGGGGTGGAAATCAAGGACGTATTCGCCGGGCTGACAGCCCTGGACCGTGAGACGGGCGCGCTGCGTGACTTCAGTTTGGCGGAATGTGCTTTCGGCTATCGCGACAGCCTTTTCAAGCGCAATCCCGGCCGCTGGTTGATCCTGCGTGTGCGCTTTGCCTTGACCCGCACCCTGCATGCTCATCTGGACTATGGCCCGGTGCGCCATCGTCTGTCTGAGCAGGGTGTGACCGAGATGACCGCGCAAGCGATCAGCGATGCAATCTGCAGCATTCGCCGCGAGAAGCTGCCAGACCCGGTAGAGCTTGGCAATGCCGGGAGCTTCTTCAAGAACCCGGTGGTAACGGCTGATCTGGTCGAGCGAATTCGTGCGCAGTATCCCGCGGTTGTGGCTTACCCCCAAGCGGATGGCCAGGTGAAACTGGCCGCGGGCTGGTTGATTGAGCAGGCGGGCTGGAAGGGTCATCGTGACGGTGATGCTGGCGTGCATCGCTTGCAGTCGCTGGTGCTGGTCAACTATGGCCAGGCGAGCGGAGCGCAGATGCATGCGCTGGCGCGCAAGATTCAGGCGGATATCTTCGAGCGGTTTGGGGTTGAGCTGGAGATGGAGCCTAATCTTTACTGATTTGCCGGCTGTGAACCCCC
>NZ_BCBP01000080.1:0-28289 GCF_001753955.1 Pseudomonas sp. NBRC 111139 | reverse complement strand
AAGCGCCGCGCGGGCGGCGCCCGATCTCCCTTCTGTGCCAGGCGCGCGCGACCGCCTTGTTTGTACGACGCGATATCGAGGGGTGCGCCAAGGCGTTCGCGCGCAAATCCCACGGGCCTAATTGGCCCGAAACAAGCGTAGGAGCGGGTTTCCCCGCGAAGCGCCGCGCGGGCGGCGCCCGATCTCCCTTCTGTGCCAGGCGCGCGCGACCGCCTTGTTTGTACGGCGCGATATCGAGGCGTGCGCCAAGGCGTTCGCGCGCAAATCCCACAGGCCTAATTGGCCCGAAACAAACGTAGGAGCGGGTTTACCCGCGAAGCGCCGCGCGGGCGGCGCTCGATCTCACAGGCGCTGAGAATCTTGCGGCACGCACCTGGCAGCCGTCACACCATCCTCCCCACAAAAAAAACCCGGGTTCTGGGGGAGGAATCCGGGTTAAGACCATTAGGAGTAAAACAAAGGTACGCGGTCCCTGAGCACCTTTATCGGCGCGCCACTGGGGGGGATGCGCCGCGCCAACACTTCAAGTATTGGTCAGGTTTGGCGCAGTGCCAGTGCATATTGGACGTTTTTTAAACAGATTTGGAATACGCCAACGTTTCATTCCTCCCGCAGCGCATGGCTGTATGCATCGTGAAACACAGACATGCGTGGATGATCCGTGCAATTTCCCGCAAGTTAGGCATAATAAACCGCTTCGATTGTCATCCAGTCCTTCCCATGCAGAAAGAACCTCGTAAGGTCCGTGAGTTTCGCCGTCGCGAACAGGAAATCCTCGATACCGCGCTCAAGCTGTTTCTCGAGCAAGGTGAAGACAGCGTCACCGTCGAGATGATCGCCGACGCCGTGGGCATCGGCAAAGGCACGATCTACAAGCACTTCAAGTCCAAGGCGGAGATCTACCTGCGCCTGATGCTCGATTACGAGCGTGACCTGAACGAGCTGTTGCACTCGGCCGACGTCGACCGTGACAAGGAAGCGCTGTCGCGCGCCTACTTCGAGTTCCGCATGCGCGATCCGCAACGCTACCGGCTGTTCGACCGCCTTGAAGAAAAGGTGGTCAAGGGCAATCAGGTGCCGGAAATGGTCGAGCAGCTGCACAGCATCCGTGCCTCCAACTTCGACCGCCTGACCCAGCTGATCAAGGGCCGTATCAGCGAAGGCAAGCTCGAAGACGTGCCGCCGTATTTCCACTACTGCGCTGCCTGGGCGCTGGTGCACGGCGCTGTGGCGCTGTACCACTCGCCGTTCTGGAGCAATGTGCTGGAGGACCAGGAAGGCTTCTTCCAGTTCCTGATGGACATTGGCGTGCGTATGGGCAACAAGCGCAAGCGCGACCCGGAACCCTCGAACTGAGCCTTGCGCGAAACTGCGCGGGCCCTATGGGGGCGGGCGCGCCCGCGAACACCGGCGCAGCCCGTGCCAGGCACCGCGTTTGATTCTTCGCGGGTACGCCCGCTCCCATAAGCACTGCGTCGTGCGTTCTCTGCGCGGCAGTGCAGCCCAAAGCGTTTCGCTATCGTCTGGACATTCGGCATTGCTCATGGGGCTTGCAAAAACCTGATTTATGAGTCAGGTTTTGCCGGCCCCTTCATCCATGCCGGAGTCATTCATGATTGTCGATCGTCAAGGCAGGCGCTTTCGCAACCTGCGCGTCAGCCTGACGGCTGCCTGCAACTACGCTTGCACCTACTGCGTACCCGACGGCAAGCGGCTGGTGGCGGCGCAGGACGAGCTGTCTGCGGATGCCCTGGCCCGCGGCGTGGCCTATCTGATCGAAGCCGCCGGCATCGAGCGTCTGCGGATTACTGGCGGTGAGCCACTGGTCAGCCCGCGCCTGGATGCCTTTCTGGCTGCCGTGGCCAAACTCGACCTTGACGACGTCTCGCTGACCACCAACGGCCAGTTGCTGGCGCGCAAGTTGCCGCAACTGCAGGCGGCGGGGATTCGTCGGCTGAACGTTTCCCTCGACACCCTCGACCCGCTGGCTTTCCGCCAGATTGCCCGTGGCGGCGACCTGGGCACTGTGCTGGACGCAATGGAGCAGGCCCGCGCCGTGGGTATGCGAATCAAGGTCAATATGGTGCCGATGCGCGGGAAAAACCTTGATCAGGTACTGCCGCTGCTGGATTACTGCCTCGCGCGCGGCTTCGAGCTGCGCTTCATCGAGCTCATGCGCATGGGTCACCTCTCTCACGATCGCAACGCATTCCTCCAACAGTTTGTAGGCCTCGACCAGCTGCTTGCGCTGATCGGCGGCCAGCATACCTACGCCCAGGTGAATGCGCCGCTGGACGCCACAGCCATGCGTTACCACATCCCTGGCAGGGGCCACTTCGGCGTCATTGCCAACGAAAGCGTGCCGTTTTGCCGGACCTGCTCGCGGCTGCGCCTGTCTTCTACGGGCTGGCTGCATGGCTGCCTGTCGTCAGGTAACCGGCACTTCGTCGGCGACCTGCTGGAAAAACCGCGTCATCAGGCGCTGCCGGCCTTGCAGCGGTTGTTGGTCAAGGCTTTGGCTGACAAGCAGGACGTGGCCTTCTCCGGTGGCGTGACAGTCATGAAAGTGATCGGTGGCTGAAGCTGGCGCAAAAGCTGCATCCGCCGGCTATTCGCCGGTTTTTCGTCGCCGGCCACTGGAGGAAAGATGCGTAGCCTGGTCTTGCTGCTGGCGCTGATGGCGCTGGGCGGCTGCATGAATGTCAGCGATATGGGCGAAGGCGTCCGCTATCACATGAGCGATGCCGGTCTGCTGGACCACAGCGAAACCCGTCGCACCTTGTCGATCCGCCTGCAGCCCGATTCGTTCATTTTCATTGGTCAGGGTGCATTCGTGCCGCCGGGTAAGGGTCCGGTGCCTCGGCAGAATGCAGTGGCCGAGCAGGCCTTCAAGAGCTTCGTCGAATACTTCCCGATGGTGCGTCGTGCCCAGGGCCCGCTGGGCCTCGAAGAGGCCATTGCCCAGGCGCGCTCGGTAGGCGCCGACTATGTGTTGTACACGCGCTTTGCCCGTACTGACGATCGCATCGGCAATGGTGACGAGTGGTATGACGAACAGGCCGTCGACCGCTTGGGCTGGGACTCTGGCGTGGTGCAGATGATGCTGATCGAAACCAGTACCCGCTACCTGATCGACACCGCACGCATCAAGAGCCGTGGCGGTTTGTTGACGTTCCACGACAACACGCCGGAGGATTTGCTTGGTGCGCCGATGCGCGAGTACGCTCGTAGCCTCCTGGGCATGAGTGAATGAGGCAAGCGTGATGAGCGACTCCGGCAAGGCCAATGACCTTCTGGCGCAGATCCCCAAGGCCAAGGGGCTGCCGCCGGTGCACCTGTGGAACCCGGATTTCTGTGGTGACATCGACATGCGCATCGCCCGCGATGGCACCTGGTACTACCTGGGCACGCCGATCGGGCGCAAGCCGATGGTGCGGCTGTTCTCTACCATCATTCGCCGCGACGGCGATGACTACTTCCTGATTACCCCGGTAGAGAAGGTTGGCATTCGTGTCGACGATGCGCCATTCGTGGCCGTGCTGCTGGACGTGCAGGGCGAAGGCGAACAGCAGGTGCTGCGCTTTACCAGCAATGTCGAGGACCAGGTCGAGGCGGGGCCGGATAACCCCCTGCGGGTAGTGATCGACCCGGTGACGCAGGAGCCATCACCGTATGTGCTGATGCGCAGCAACCTGGAGGCGCTGATACATCGCAATGTGTTTTACCAACTGGTGGAGCTGGCGGTGCCGCATGTGATCGACGGGGAGGAGTGGCTTGGGGTGTGGAGTCGGGGGGCGTTTTACCCGATCGGGCGCGGCTGAGGCCTATGTTGACGATGTCGGCCTCTTCGCGGGTAAACCCGCTCCTGCACACGCATCGGTGATTGGGCGCAGGCTCGTCGTAGGAGCGGGTTCACCCGCGAATGGGCCGGGCCTGCCAGCCAATTTCCACCCGCCGTTCACCGTCGCCGCCGCCACCGTATTCGCGGATAAACCCGCTCCTACGCACGCATCGAGGGCGGCACAGGCCGATGTAGGAGCGGGTTAACCCGCGAAGGGGCCGGGCCTGCCAGCCAATTTCCACCCGTCGTTCACCGTCGCCGCCGCCACCGTATTCGCGGGTAAACCCGCTCCTACGCACGCATCGAGGGCGGCACAGGCCGATGTAGGAGCGGGTTCACCCGCGAATGGGCCGGGCCTGCCAGCCAATGTCCACCCGTCGTTCACCGTCGCCGCCGCCACCGTATTCGCGGGTAAACCCGCTCCTACGCACGCATCGAGGGCGGCACAGGCCGTCGTAGGAGCGGGTTTACCCGCGAAAGGGCCGGTACAGGCGAAAATCGGCCCCCTGCTTTTCCCCCGGATTGGCCATTTGTCTTCAGCCAGTCAGGGTCTAACCTGCAGGCACTTGTCCTCCAGGAAAGCTCATGAATCCATTAGCCATCATCCTCTTCGCACTGCTCGCCGCCCAAACACCCGCTTGGGCCCACGGTGATGTCGCCGACCAGGTCAAGGTCCTGCAACAACAGCAGCCCTCTAATGCCCCCGGCAAAACCGCCGTCATGCTCACCGTCAGCTACGCCCCGGGCGAGGCATCACCCGCGCATCAGCATCCGGGCGCAGTCATGGCTTACGTCCTGGAAGGGGCGGTGGTATCGAAGCTCAACAGCGAGCAGGAAAAGACCTACAAGGCCGGCGATTATTGGTACGAGGCGCCGGGCACCGTGCACAGCGTTTCACGCAACGCCAGCAAAACCCAGCCGGCCAGTTTGCTGGTCTGGAGCCTGGTGGACGAGGGCAAGCCAGTGACCGAGGTGCTTGGCCAATAATTCCAGCGCAACGAAGAAGCCCCCGGTTGCTTGCGCATCCGGGGGCTTCTTCAATGTCTGGCTCCGCGACCTGGACTCGAACCAGGGACCCAATGATTAACAGTCATTTGCTCTACCGACTGAGCTATCGCGGAATCTGCGCGTATCTTACTGATTGCCTGGGAGAAGTCAACCCACCCCCAGGCAAAACAATGAGTTACAGCACTTCCACGATCGCTTTGGTCACCACGTGGATGTTGCTCTGGTTCAGCGCGGCCACCGCGATACGGCCGGTGTCCAGGGCATAGATGCCGAAGTCGTTCTTCAGGCGGGCGACCTGTTCAACGGTCAGGCCCGAGTAGGAGAACATGCCAACCTGGCGGCCAACGAAGCTGAAGTCGCGGTTGGCACCGTATTCGGCCAGCAGCGATACCATCTGCTTGCGCATGCCGTGGATGCGTTCACGCATTTCGGCCAATTCGGTTTCCCACATCTGGCGCAGTTCTGCGCTGTTCAGCACGGTGGCAACAATGGTTGCGCCGTGGGTTGGCGGGTTGGAGTAGGTGGTGCGGATCACGCGCTTGACCTGCGACAGCACGCGGGTGCTCTCGTCCTTGGAGGCGGTGACGATCGACAGTGCGCCGACGCGCTCGCCGTACAGCGAGAACGATTTGGAGAACGAGCTGGAAACAAAGAACTCCAGGCCCGACTCGGCGAACAGGCGCACGGCGAAGGCGTCTTCGGCGATACCGTCACCAAAGCCCTGGTAGGCCATGTCGAGGAACGGCACGTGGCCCTTGGCCTTGACCACTTCCAGGACGTTCTTCCAGTCGTCCAGGTTCAGGTCGACACCGGTCGGGTTGTGGCAGCAGGCGTGCAGCACCACGATCGAGCCGGACGGCAGGGCGTTGAGGTCTTCGAGCATGCCGGCGCGGTTGACGTCGTTGGTCGGCGCATCGTAGTAGCGGTAGGTCTGCACCGGGAAGCCGGCCGATTCGAACAGCGCACGGTGGTTTTCCCAGCTAGGGTCGCTGATGGCAACCACGGCGTTGGGCGAGAGGCGCTTGAGGAAGTCGGCACCGATCTTCAGGGCGCCGGTACCACCGACGGCCTGCACGGTGACCACGCGGCCGGCGGCCAGCAGTGGCGACTCGGCGCCGAACAGCAGCTTCTGCACAGCCTGGTCGTAGGTGGCGATGCCGTCGATCGGCAGGTAGCCGCGCGAAGCGTGCTGGGCGGCACGCTGGGTTTCGGCTTCGATCACGGCGCGCAGCAGCGGAATGCGGCCCTCCTCATTGCAATACACGCCTACGCCCAGGTTGACCTTGTCGGTACGTGGGTCGGCGTTGAATGCTTCGTTGAGGCCCAGAATAGGGTCGCGGGGTGCCAGCTCGACAGCGGAAAACAGGCTCATTGTTACCTTGGCTCTGATTGGAGTGTGATAGGGCGTACACGCTCCAGCCGAATGCACTGAAGCGGTGCACAAACGGGGAGTCAGTATAGTGATACCGACCGGTCACCGCGACACTCTGGCGCAGCTTTTGGGGCTATTTGCGCAAATATTTTTCGACCATTGGTCTAAATGCCGTGTCCACCGTTGAGCCCGCCCACACCTGTGCCTTGAAAGCGCCCCCGAACGAGCGCATTTGGGTATAGACTACTGGCTAAATTTACAGCTGCTGCACCGCGAGGTCCTTCATGTCCGAGTTCCAGCTCGTCACACGTTTCCAGCCGGCCGGCGACCAGCCCGAGGCTATCCGCCAGTTGGTCGAAGGCATCGAGGCGGGGCTGTCGCACCAGACGTTGCTCGGGGTGACCGGCTCGGGCAAGACCTTCAGCATTGCCAACGTCATCCAGCAGGTGCAGCGCCCAACGCTGGTGCTGGCGCCCAACAAGACGCTGGCCGCGCAGTTGTACGGGGAGTTCAAGGCGTTCTTCCCCAACAACGCGGTGGAGTACTTCGTTTCCTATTACGACTACTACCAGCCGGAAGCCTACGTACCCTCGTCAGACACCTTCATCGAGAAGGACGCCTCGATCAACGACCACATCGAGCAGATGCGCCTGTCGGCGACCAAGGCGCTGCTCGAGCGGCGTGACGCGATCATCGTGACCACTGTGTCGTGCATCTACGGCCTGGGCAGCCCCGAGACCTACCTGAAAATGGTTCTGCACGTGGACCGTGGCGACAAGCTCGACCAGCGCGCGCTGCTGCGCCGGTTGGCCGACCTGCAGTACACCCGCAACGAAATGGACTTTGCCCGCGCCACCTTCCGGGTACGCGGTGACGTGATCGACATCTTCCCGGCCGAATCGGACCTGGAAGCCATCCGCATCGAGCTGTTCGATGATGAAGTGGAGAACATCGCCGCCTTTGATCCGTTGACCGGCGAGGTTTTCCGCAAGCTGCCACGTTTCACTTTCTACCCCAAGAGCCACTACGTCACCCCGCGGGAAACGCTGCTGGAAGCAGTGGAGGGCATCAAGGAAGAACTGAAGGAGCGTCTGGAGTACCTGCACAAGGCCAACAAGCTGGTCGAAGCGCAGCGTCTGGAGCAACGTACCCGCTTCGATCTGGAGATGATCCTCGAGCTGGGCTACTGCAACGGCATCGAAAACTACTCGCGCTACCTGTCCGGGCGCCCGGTCGGGGCACCGCCGCCCACCCTGTACGATTACCTGCCGCCTGATGCGCTGCTGGTGATCGACGAATCCCACGTCAGCGTTCCGCAGGTCGGCGCCATGTACAAGGGCGACCGTTCACGCAAGGAGACCCTGGTCGAGTACGGCTTCCGCATGCCTTCAGCGCTGGACAACCGGCCGATGCGTTTCGACGAGTGGGAGGAGGTCAGCCCGCAGACCATTTTTGTTTCGGCCACTCCGGGCCCCTACGAGGCTGAGCATGCCGGGCGCGTGGTGGAGCAAGTGGTGCGCCCGACCGGGCTGGTCGACCCGCAGGTAGAGGTGCGCCCGGCGCTGACCCAGGTCGACGACCTGCTGTCCGAGATCCGCAAGCGTGTCGCGGCAGGCGAGCGTGTGCTGGCGACCACGTTGACCAAGCGCATGGCCGAGGACCTCAGCGATTACCTGGCCGACCATGATGTGCGGGTACGCTACCTGCACTCGGACATCGACACGGTGGAGCGGGTGGAGATTATCCGTGACCTGCGCCTGGGCACCTTCGACGTGCTGGTGGGCATCAACCTGCTGCGCGAGGGCCTGGACATGCCCGAGGTGTCGCTGGTGGCCATCCTCGATGCGGACAAGGAAGGTTTTCTGCGTTCCGAGCGCTCCCTGATCCAGACCATTGGCCGCGCGGCACGTAACCTCAATGGCCGGGCCATCCTGTATGCCGATAACGTAACAGGCTCGATGCAGCGGGCCATTGACGAAACCGAGCGTCGCCGCGAGAAGCAGATCGCCTTCAACGAAGCCAACGGTATCGTGCCCAAGGGCGTGGTCAAGGACATCACCGACATCATGGAGGGTGCCGCCGTGCCCGGTGCGCGCAGCAAGAAGCGCAAGGGCATGGCCAAGGCGGCGGAGGAGAGCGCCCGTTACGAGGCCGAACTGCGTACGCCGGGCGAGATCACCAAGCGCATCAAGCAGTTGGAAGAGAAAATGATGCAGTTCGCCCGCGACCTGGAGTTCGAAGCTGCGGCGCAGCTGCGTGACGAGATTGCGCAGCTGCGGGAGCGGTTGATTAGCAGCTGATCCTGTGGGGGCGGGCGTGCCCGCGAAGCACTCCACGCGGTGTCTGGCACCGGCTGCGCTGGGTGTTCGCTGCTACGCCCGCTCCAACAGGCATCGCGCATCATCTGAAATTGTGCTCAGTGGGCTTCCCCAGCCTTCAACCCCTCCGGCAACTTGCGGGTCAGCAACACCGCCACCATGCTCACCGCCAACCCGATCCCGACAAAGTGGAAGGCATCGTTGTAAGCCATGATCAGTGCCTGCTGGTGGGTAATCTCGCTAAGTTTGCCCAGCGCCGCATTGTCATTGCCCAAGCGCTCCGCCAGTTGCGCCAGCCGCTCAGCCACCTGCGGGTTGCTCGGCACCACCGATTCGCGCAGGTAGTCGAAGTACACCTTGGTGCGCGCATCCAGCAGGGTGGCCAGCAAGGCAATACCAATCGCGCCACCGAGGTTACGCAGAATATTGAACAGGCTCGACGCGGACCCTGCATCCTGTTGTTGGATATACGCGGTGGCAATCAGCGAAATGGTCACCATGATCATCGGTTGACCCAGGGCGCGGATGATCTGGATATGGTTGAACTGCGGCCCGGCAAAGTCCGGGTTGAGCACCCCCGAACCGAAACTGGCAGCGCCGAACAGGCAAAACCCCAGCGCGCATAGTACCTTGGGCGATATCACCTTCATCAGTTGCGGCACCAGCGGGATCAGGAACAGCTGCGGAATACCCATCCACATGATCACTTCGCCAATCTGCAAGGCGTTGTAACCCTGTACCTGCGCCAGGTACAGCGGTAGCAGATAGATCGACCCGTACAGGCCCACGCCCATGCCCAGGCTGGCGATGCTCGACAGGCCAAAGTTGCGGTTACCAAGAATGCGCAGGTTGATCAGTGGGTGTGGCTTGGAAAACTGCAAGATGACGAAGGTGATCAGGCTGACCAGGGCAACACTGCCCAGGCCGACGATCAGGTGTGACTCCAGCCAGTCCTTGCGATGGCCTTCCTCGAGAAACACCTGCAGGCAGCCCAACCCAAGGCCGAGCGTGACGATGCCGGCGTAATCGGTACTTTTCAGCAGCTCCCAGTGTGCCTCCTTCTTCTCAAGCCCATACAACAAGCCGGCGATCATTAGCAGGCCTGGTGGGATATTGATGTAGAAGATGTATTCCCAGCCCCAGTTTTCGGTCAGCCAGCCGCCCAGGGTGGGACCGATGGAGGGGGCAAAAGTGGCGGTCATGGCGAACATCGCCATGCCTTTGGCGCGGTGGTGCTCGGGCAGCTTGATCAGCGTCAGGGTGAAGGCCAGCGGGATCAGCGCGCCACCGGTGAAACCCTGCAAGGCGCGGAACAGGATCATGCTCTCCAGGTTCCAGGCCATCGAGCATAGCAGCGACGACAGCAGGAAACCGCTGGATACCCACACCGCCAGGCGCCGCGCCGACAGCAGCTGCACCAGCCAGGCCGTTAGCGGGATCATGATGATTTCCGCCACCAGGTAGGAGGTTGAAATCCATGAACCTTCTTCCAGGGTCGCCGACAGAGCGCCCTGGATGTCCTTCAACGAGGAATTGGTGATCTGGATATCCAGCACTGCCATGAAGGCACCGAGCATCACGCTCATCACCGCGATCCAGTCGCGTCGGGTTGGCTCCGCCGTGGGGCGCAGCAGTTGGTCACCGGCCATTGTGGCCTTCGTCTGCGCTGCGCAGGTCGACGGTGGCGGTCACCGACATGCCGGGGCGAATACGCCCGTGCAACGGGTTGTCAGCGCTGAACGTGAGTTTTATCGGGATGCGCTGCACAACTTTGGTGAAATTGCCGGTGGCGTTGTCCGGTGGCAGCAGGCTGAACTGCGCACCGGACGCGGCGAACAGGCTGTCCACCCTGCCTTCGATCGGTGTGTCGGGGTAGCTGTCGAACAACAGCTCCGCGCGCTGGCCGGGGTGCATGCGGCCGATCTGGGTTTCCTTGAAGTTGGCCTGCACCCAGATGTCTTCATCCGGCACGATCGACAGCAGGTAGGCGCCGGCCTGCACCACTTGGCCATTGCGCGCATTACGCTGGCCAATGGTGCCGCTGATCGGCGCATGGATTTCGCAGCGGGTCAGGTTCAGTTCGGCCTGGGCCAGGTCGGTGCGGGCATTGGCGATTTGCGCATCGAGGCGCTTGAGTTCGGCGTTCAGGGCGGTGACCTGCTGGCGCTGGCTTTGCAGGTCGGCGCGGGCCTTGTCGACCTGGGAGCCGGCGACATGGCTGTCCGCCGACAGGGTAGTGACACGCTCCTCAGAGACAAAACCCGGCTTGCGCAGCTTCTCGGCACGGCTCAGGTCCAGCCGTGAACGGTCGAACGTGGCCTGGGTGGCCGCCAACTGGGCCTGGCCGGCGGCAATCAGGCTGCCTTGTTGGGTGAGGCGGCTTTGCGCTTGTGCGTACTCGGCTTCGCGGGTGGCCAGGGCGGCACGGGCGCGTTCGACCGCCAGCTCAAAGTCTGCGGCTTCCAGGCGCACCAGCAGGTCGCCCTTGCTGACGTGCTGGTTGTCCTCGACTGGTACCGTTTCGATACGTGCGCCAAGCTGGCTGGAGATACGGGTGATCTCACCCTGCACGTAAGCGTTGTCGGTGCTCTCGTAGAAGCGGCCCTTGAAGTACCAGTGGCCCAGGAAGGCGAGGGCGATGATGGCCACCAGGGCGAAGAAGAGCGTCAGGCGGCGTTTGAGTTGGGCAGGCATGGGGACTATCGTTCCAGAAATGTAAACAAATTTAACAGCGGCACAGGGCCTGTCGACAAGTGACGTTCGCGCCATTGCTGGAGCCCGGTGCCCGCCTCCTGCTAACATCCCGCCTTTGTTTCATCTTTCGTTCGAGACTCTCCATGACCACCGTACGCACGCGTATTGCGCCATCGCCTACCGGCGACCCCCATGTCGGCACTGCCTACATCGCCCTGTTCAACTACTGCTTTGCCAAGCAGCACGGCGGTGAGTTCATCCTGCGCATCGAAGACACCGATCAGCTGCGCTCCACGCGTGAGTCGGAGCAACAGATCTTCGACGCCCTGCGCTGGCTTGGCATCGAATGGAACGAAGGCCCGGATGTCGGCGGCCCGCACGGCCCTTACCGGCAGAGCGAGCGTGGCGAAATTTACGCCAAATACGCTAAAGAGCTGGTAGACGCCGGCCACGCCTTCTACTGCTTCTGCACCGCCGAAGAGCTGGAGCAGATGCGTGCCGAGCAGCAGGCTCGCGGCGAAACCCCGCGTTACGATGGCCGTGCATTGCTGCTGAGCGCCGAAGAAGTGCAGTGCCGCCTGGACGCTGGCGAGCCGCACGTGATCCGCATGAAGGTGCCGAGCGAGGGTATCTGCGTGGTGCCGGACATGCTGCGCGGCGATGTCGAGATCCCGTGGGACCGCATGGACATGCAGGTACTGATGAAGAACGACGGCCTGCCGACGTACTTCCTGGCCAACGTGGTCGACGACCACCTGATGGGCATCACCCACGTGCTGCGTGGTGAAGAGTGGCTGCCATCGGCGCCCAAGCTGATCAAGCTGTATGAGTACTTCGGCTGGGAGCAGCCCAAGCTGTGCTACATGCCGCTGCTGCGCAACCCGGACAAATCCAAACTGTCCAAGCGCAAGAACCCGACCTCGGTCACCTTCTACGAGCGCATGGGCTTCATGCCTGAAGCGATGCTCAACTACCTTGGCCGCATGGGCTGGTCGATGCCTGACGAGCGCGAGAAGTTCTCGCTGGCCGAAATGGTCGAGCACTTTGACCTGTCGCGTATCTCGCTGGGCGGCCCGATCTTTGACATCGAGAAGCTGTCCTGGCTCAACGGCCAGTGGCTGCGTGAGCTGCCGGTAGAGGAATTCGCCGCACGCCTGCAGAAATGGGCATTCAACAGCGACTACATGATGAAGATTGCCCCGCACGTGCAGGGCCGGGTAGAAACCTTCAGCCAGGTTGCCCCGTTGGGCGGGTTCTTCTTCGAAGGCGCGCTCAAGCTGGACGCCAAACTGTTCGAAAGCAAGAAACTGTCGGCCGACCAGGTGCGCCAGGTGATCCAGCTGATCCTGTGGAAGCTTGAAAGCCTGCGTCAGTGGGAAAAAGAGCGCATCACCGGTTGCATCCAGGCTGTGGTCGAAGCGCTGGAGCTGAAGCTGCGTGACGCCATGCCGCTGATGTTCGCCGCCATCACGGGCCAGGCCAGCTCGGTTTCGGTGCTGGACGCCATGGAAATCCTCGGCCCCGACCTGACGCGCTACCGCCTGCGCCAGGCCCTGGACCTGTTGGGTGGTGTGTCGAAGAAAGAAAACAAAGAGTGGGAAAAGCTGTTGGGCTCCATCGGCTGACCGTTTTCCGAGCACCGCTGTTGAGCACTGTGGAAGCGGCCTTGTGTCGCGAAAGGACTGCAACGCGGTCCCACAATCTTTGACTCGACGCAAATCCGTCGGGGCCGCTTTGCGGCCCTTTCGCGACACAAGGCCGCTCCCACAGGCATATCCCTGAGGACCAAGTGGCCGGATTGAGTGGAGCAGGGCGGTAAGTGATTGTTATCTGTGAAAAAATTTTTGGATATTTTTAAAAATTCGTTTGACAGCCCTGCAATCCGAACTTAATATGCGCCCCGTCCACAGCGATGAACGAAAACGAAACGCTAGGCACCCAGCCAGCGGTTCAGTTCAAAGCGACATTGTGGGGCTATAGCTCAGCTGGGAGAGCGCCTGCATGGCATGCAGGAGGTCAGCGGTTCGATCCCGCTTAGCTCCACCAAATTCCGCTTAGCAGCCAAGGCTGATAAGCAAGACCGGGTCCAGCAACCAGGTCTTGAAGGTAAGAAGGTTCGTCCCCTTCGTCTAGTGGCCTAGGACACCGCCCTTTCACGGCGGTAACAGGGGTTCGAGTCCCCTAGGGGACGCCAGTTTTACACAAGCGATGTTGTTATGTCGCTGGGCCGCGAGGCTAGAAATCCGGGGCTATAGCTCAGCTGGGAGAGCGCCTGCATGGCATGCAGGAGGTCAGCGGTTCGATCCCGCTTAGCTCCACCAATTTTGCCGCGGTTCGCGTTAGCGGATCGGCACGAAGGTTACGTCCCCTTCGTCTAGTGGCCTAGGACACCGCCCTTTCACGGCGGTAACAGGGGTTCGAGTCCCCTAGGGGACGCCACTTTTCCTGCGTTTTGCAGGGCTTTAAAAGGCTCGTCGCTTATTGATGAGCCTTTTGTTTCGGGGCTATAGCTCAGCTGGGAGAGCGCCTGCATGGCATGCAGGAGGTCAGCGGTTCGATCCCGCTTAGCTCCACCATTTCTGCCAGGGTTCACGCAAGTGGATCTTCGCGAAGGTTACGTCCCCTTCGTCTAGTGGCCTAGGACACCGCCCTTTCACGGCGGTAACAGGGGTTCGAGTCCCCTAGGGGACGCCACGTTTACCCGCGTTTTGCGGGACTTTAAAGGCTCATTCGCTTATTGAATGGGCCTTTTGTTTTTTCCCTTCTCAATAATTTGCCCCCGACAAATGGCCGCACATTTTGCTTGCCAAAAAATATGATGAGAATAATATTTCGATCATCATATTTTGTGTGGTGTGTGCCAGATGAGCGACAAGAAGAGCAAAACCCGCGAACGCATTCTGGAAGCTGCGCGCAGTGCGCTGATCCAGCACGGCCCGGCCGAGCCCAGCGTCAGCCAGGTGATGGGTGCGGCAGGCCTGACCGTCGGGGGCTTCTATGCGCACTTCGACAGCAAGGACGAGCTGATGCTCGAGGCGTTCCGCCAGTTGTTGGGTGAGCGCCGTGCCTTGCTCGCCCAGATCGACCCCAAGCTCGATGGCGCCGGGCGGCGAGCGCTGGCCGGGGCTTTCTACCTCTCGCGCAAGCACCGGGACTGCGAAGTACATGCTTGCCCGCTGCCTAACGCGTTGGGCGAAATGCAGCGCCTGCCGGAGGTCTTCCGCGAAGTGCTGGCCGAGCATATCGAGTTGATGGCTGCCGCGATGGTCGACCGCCCTGAAGATGCCGACAAAGCATTGGCCGACCTGGCCCTGATGGTGGGGGGGCTGGCGCTGGCCCGGGCCTTGGGGGCCAGTGACCTGTCTGACCGTATTCTGCGCGCCGCCAAATCGGCGGTGCTTTAACCCTGGAGCATGGCGATGACCACCCTGAGCTGGATTCGCGGTGTCAATGGCACCTTGGGCCGCCTGGCCCCCGAGCATGTCGCGGGCAAGATGCGCCGTGCCTTCATGACCCCGCGCAACCTGCCGCCGCGGGATTGGGAGCTGCCTGTGCTGGCCAGGGCCGAGCGCATTACACTGCGCTTCGGTCTGTCTGCCTTGCGCTGGGGTCAAGGGCCGACCGTGCTGCTGATGCACGGTTGGGAAGGGCGCCCAACGCAGTTTGCCGCCTTGATCGAGACTTTGGTTCAGGCGGGGCATACGGTGGTGTCGCTGGAAGGGCCTGGGCATGGTCGTTCGCCTGGCGAGCAGGCGAATGTGGTGCTGTTTGCCCGGGCGCTGCTTGAGGCTGCGGCTGAGTTGCCGCCCTTGCGTGCGGTCATAGGTCATTCCATGGGTGGGGCGAGCGTGCTGCTGGCTTTGCAGATGGGGTTGCGTACAGAGGCGGCTGTCAGCATTGCAGCGCCGGCGCGGTTGCTCGGTGTGTTGCGTGGTTTTGCCCATCGCCTGGGGCTGCCTGCACGGGCGCGGGCAGCGTTCATTCGCCAGATCGAGCGCGATGTGGGCATGCAGATTGCGCGGCTGGATGTCACGGGTTACCAGCTGGAACTGCCGGGGCTGGTGGTGCATGCCGCCGATGATGCTCTCGTGCCCGCAGATGAGGCACATGTGATCCACAAGGCCTGGTTCGACAGCCGGCTGATGCTGCTGGAAGGGGGTGGTCACCAGCGAGTGCTGGCCGACCCGCGGCTGAGTGACGCCGTGCTCGAATTGCTGGCTCGGGCTGAAGCGGTCAGTGTCGGGGCGGCTTCAGCCGCGAACATCGGCATCGCCGGTGCCACCCACCGCGGTGTCTGATTCGCGGGCAAGCCCGCTCCTACAACGACCGCTTCAGGCTCGCTGGGGCTGGACATTGCCCCGCAGATCGCTGCTAAATCGCCTTTTGCGCCAAGGAAGCGAAAATGAGCTGGGACCTGGCAACACCCTTCGTCATCGACCTGCGCGTCGGCAGCGAGGACATCGACGGCCTTGGCCACGCCAACAATGCCGTCTACGTCACCTGGCTTGAGCGCTGCGCCTGGCGCCACTCCCAGCGTCTGGGGCTGGACCTGGCCGAGTACCGGCGCCTTGACCGGGCGATGGCGGTGGTGCGCCACGAAATCGACTACCTGGCCGCCGCCTATGAAGACGATGAGCTGCAGCTGGCCACCTGGATCATTGACTGGGACCAACGCCTGCGCATGACGCGGCGGTTTCAGCTCAAGCGCCCGCGCGATGGTGTGACGCTGCTGCGTGCGCAAACCACCTTTGCCTGCATCGAGCTGTCCAGCGGCAAGCCCAGGCGCATGCCGGCGGAATTCGTCGAAGGTTACGGTCCGGCGCTGATCGGCGCCTGAGTCGCCGGCATTTTTTGTTAAACTGCCGGCTTTTTCCGCTGAGACCCCGACATGCAAATTGCTCTGGCCCCGATGGAGGGGCTGGTCGACAACATCCTGCGCGACGTATTGACCCGTGTGGGCGGTATCGACTGGTGCGTCACCGAGTTCATTCGCGTGTGCGACCGCCTGCTGCCGGCGTCCTCGTTCGACAAGCTGGCGCCTGAACTGCGTCAGGGTGCGCGCACGGCTTCCGGTGTGCCCATGCGCGTGCAATTGCTGGGTTCGGACCCGGTATGCCTGGCGGAAAACGCCGCACTGGCTTGCGAGCTTGGGGCGCCGGTGATCGACCTGAACTTCGGTTGCCCGGCAAAGACGGTGAACAAGTCGCGCGGTGGCGCGGTACTGCTCAAAGAGCCGGAGTTGCTGCACGCCATTGTGCGTGAAGTGCGGCGTGCGGTGCCGGCGAACATTCCGGTGACCTCGAAGATGCGTCTGGGCTTCGACAGCCCCGATGGGGCACTGGAGTGCGCCACGGCGCTGGCCGAGGGCGGTTCGGCACACCTGGTGGTGCACGCACGGACCAAGGTTGAGGGCTACAAGCCGCCAGCGCACTGGGAGTGGGTGGCGCGGGTGCAGGATGTGGTCAAGGTCCCGGTATTTGCCAATGGCGAAATCTGGACGGTCGATGACTGGCGGCGTTGCCGCGAGGTCAGTGGCGCTGAAGACATCATGCTCGGGCGTGGGCTGGTATCGCGCCCGGACCTGGGCCTGCAGATTGCAGCGGCGCGGGACGGGCGCGACTATCAGCCGATGAGCTGGCATGATTTGTTGCCACTGTTGCGTGAGTTCTGGCGCCAGGCCCAGGCCAAATTGTCGCCGCGTTATGCGCCGGGGCGGATGAAGCAGTGGCTGGCGATGCTGACTCGCAGTTACCCCGAAGCGGTGGTGTTGTTTGCCGAGTTGCGTCGGGAAGATGACTGCGCGCGGATCAGCCGGTTGCTAGGGGTTGAGGCGCAAGCGTTGGAGGCTTGCGTCGCCTGAGCAGGGCGCTACGCGGGTACGGCACCTGTAGGCGCGGGGTCACCCGGGAAAGGGCCGGGCCTGCTGGCCAATTTCCACCCTTCCTTCACCGTTGCCGCCACCACCGTATTCGCGGGTAAACCCGCTCCTACGCCGGATTGGTGGTGGACACATGTTGGTGGCTGGGCATAGGCCGTCGTAGGAGCGGGTTCACCCGCGAAAGGGCCGGGCCTGCTGGCCAATTTCCACCCGTCGTTCACCGTTGCCGCCGCTACCGTATTCGCGGGTAAATCCGCTCCTACGCCTGATCGAGGGTGGACACATTGTCGGTGGCGGGGCACAGGCCGTCGTAGGAGCGGGTTCACCCGCGAAGAGGCCGGGCCTGCTGGCCAATTTCCACCCGCCGTTCACCGATGCCGCCGCTACCGTATTCGCGGGTAAACCCGCTCCTACACACACGCATCGGTGGTTCGGCATAGGCCGTCGTAGGAGCGGGTTCACCCGCGAAAGGGCCGGCCCTGCTGGCCAATTTCCACCCGTCGTTCACCGTTGCCGCCGCCACCGTATTCGCGGGTAAACCCGCTCCTACGCCGGATTGGTGGTGGACACATGTTGGTGGCTGGGCATAGGCCGTCGTAGGAGCGGGTTCACCCGCGAAGAGGCCATCAAACCCCGTGCAAAAAATCAAATTTTTTCTGTTTGCCCCTTGAAAGCGTTTCCCTCGGCCATATCTTTTGAGTACGCGATGCCGAAGCCGGGTCGCGTAATGACTTACTTGCTGAATCTCAGGAGTTTATGACCATGACTACTGCTTTCTCTCTTGCTCCACTGTTCCGTCATTCCGTTGGTTTCGACCGTTTCAACGACCTGTTCGAATCCGCGGCACGTAACGAGGCCGGTAGCAGCTACCCGCCCTATAACGTGGAAAAGCATGGCGATGACCACTACCGCATCGTGGTTGCTGCAGCTGGTTTCCAGGAAGAGGACCTCGACCTGCAGGTCGAAAAAGGTGTCCTGACCGTGACCGGTGGCAAGCGCGACAATAGCGCCGCTGAAGTGACCTACCTGCACCAGGGTATCGCACAACGCGCCTTCAAGCTGTCGTTCCGCCTGGCAGATCACATCGAAGTGAAGGCTGCCGGCCTGGCCAATGGCCTGCTCAGCATCGACCTGCTGCGCATCGTGCCTGAAGAAGCCAAGGCCAAGCGCATTCCGATCAATAGCGAAAAACCAGCGCTGAACTGACCGCGCGGCACTGAAAAAAGGGCACCTCCAGAGGTGCCCTTTTTCGTGCTTCTCACGCGGTCCCAGGTAGGTGCGCGGCCGTCATGCGATCAGTAATCTGCCGGCGCCTCCAGCAACATCTGCCGAAACTCCAGCAACGGTAATGGCCGGCTGTGCAGATAACCCTGGTACAGATGGCACCCCAGCCGCTCGAGAAACGCCAGCTGTTCGGTCAGCTCTACCCCTTCGGCAATCACCGCCAGGTCCAGACTGCGTGCCATGGCGACAATGGCGCGGACAATTTCTGCGTCGTTGGGGTCGACCGGTGCATCGCGCACGAAGCTCTGGTCGATTTTCAGCGCATCGACCGGCAGGCGCTTCAGGTAAGTCAGCGAGGAATAGCCGGTGCCGAAGTCATCCATGGCAAAACTTACCCCGTAGCGCTTCAGCTCGCGCATCTTGCTGATGGTGTCCTCCAGGTTCTGGATGACGATGCCTTCCGTGATTTCCAGCGTCAGCATCTGCCGCGGCAGGCGGTAATCGTCCAGGCTGCGCAGCACCCGCCCGACAAAGTCGTTCTGGCGGAACTGTCGCGGGCTTATGTTCACGCACAGGCTGAAATCATCAGCGTCGATCAACCCGTCGGTGAGCATGCGGGCGCAGGCGTCGCAGGCTTCGTCGAGAATCCAGCTGCCAACTTCAAGGATCAGGCCGCTTTCTTCCAGTACCTGAATGAACTGCGAGGGCGGTTGCTGGCCCAGTAGCGGGTGGTGCCAGCGCAGCAGTACTTCAGCACCGACGATGCGGTTGTCGCGGGCATCCACCTGCGGCTGGAAGTGCAGCGCCAGTTCGCCACGGGCGAGGGCCAGGCGCAGGTCGTTTTCCATGCGCAGGCGCTCGCTGGCGGCCTTCTGCATGGTGGTGTGGAACAGCTGTGTGGTGTTGCGACCGGAGTCCTTGGCCCGGTACAGGGCGATATCGGCACGCTTGAGCAGGTCGGCCGGTGTGGTGCCGTGGTCGGGGATCAGCGCCACGCCGATGCTGGGCGTTACCTGCAGGCGCTGGCCATCCAGTGACATTGGCTCGGCCAGCAGTTCGCGAAGGGTGTCGGCCAGCTCGCGCACTTTCTCTTCCACGTGTTCGCGGCTCCCTTCCAGGCCGCTGAGCAGCACCACGAATTCGTCGCCCCCCAGACGCGCCACGGTGTCCTCCAGGCGCACGCTGGCCTCAAGGCGGGCGGTGATGATCTTCAGCACAGTGTCGCCCACCGGGTGGCCCAGCGAATCGTTGATGTGCTTGAAGTGGTCGAGGTCGAGGAACAGCAGGGCGCCACGCAGGTTATGGCGCTTGAGCAGGGCGATCTGCTGGCTCAGGCGGTCCATCAGCAAGGCGCGGTTGGGCAGGTTGGTCAACGGGTCGTGATAGGCCAGGTGGCGTATCTGCGCCTGGGCGTTCTTCAGCTGGCTGACGTCGCGGGCGGTCAGCAGCAGGCAATCCACTTCGTTGAGGGTGATCGGTTCCACCGAAACCTCGACCGTGAGGATATCGCCACGCTTGTTGCGCCCGAGCATCTCGCGGTGGTGTACCCGGCCGCGCTCGTGCAATTCGGCCAGCAGCGCGCTGCGCTGCTTGTCGTCGGCCCAGATGCCGATCTCATACACCGTGTGGCCGATCACGTCGGCAGTGCTGTAGCCGGTCAGGCGGCAGAAGCCGTCGTTGATTTCCAGGTAGCGGCCGCTGTGGCGTTCGGTGATGGTGATGGCGTCGGGGCTGGAGTGGAAGGCCTTGGCGAACTTCTCCTCGCTGGACTTCAGTGCGGCTTCGGCGCGTTGTTGCTGGGTGATGTCGCGCAGGGTGGTCACGCTGCAGGGCTGGTCGTCGACGGTGATCAGGCGGCTGGAAATCACACAGGTCATCGGGGCGCCATTGCGGTGGTTGAGTACCACGGCGACGTTGCTCAAGGCCTGTTCGCGGATCACCTGCTCGATACGTTTGGCGCGCTCGACGGACTCGGCCCACAGGCCGATTTCCTCTGCGGTACGCCCAAGCACCTGCTCGCTGCTCCAGCCGAAGGTCTGGGTGAACGCCGGATTGATCTCGATGAACTGGCCAGTGTCCTGGCGGGTGACGCAGATCGGGTCGGGGCTGACCTGGAACAGGCTGGCAAACTTCTCTTCCGAGGCGCTCAGGCGCTGTTCGCGCTCCACCTGATCGGTGATGTCGAGCAAGGTGCCCGCCATGCGCAGGGGGATGCCCTGGTCGTCGCGGTACAGCCGCGCGCGGCTTTCGATGTAGCGTGAAGTGCCGTTTTCCAACTGCACGCGGTAGGTGATCTGATAGTTGCCGGCAGGCCCTTCGCGCAGGCTGCGGTAGGCCTGTCGCATCGAGTTGCGCTCTTGCTCCGGCACACCTTCGAAGAACGCATCGAACGATTCATGAAAAGGGATGGGCGGCAAGCCATGCAGCTGCGCCGCGCGGGCTGAGCCGTAGAGCATGCCGCTTGGGATGTGCCAGTCCCAGGTGCCCAGTTGCGCGGAGTCCAGGGCCAGGTCCAGCCGCTCCTGGCTGTCCTTCAGGGCCTGTTCGGCGCGCTTGCGTTCGGTGGTGTCGACGAATGTACTGATCAGGAAGGTCACGCCTTCCAGCTCGATGCCCTGGGTGCACAGGATGCCGTCATGCACCTTGCCGCTGGTCGCGCGAAATTGCACCTCCATGATCAGCGGGCCGCCGTTGGCGCGGGTCGACTCCATGATCTGGTGGCGCTGTTCGGGGTTGACCCACAGGCCCAGTTCCAGGCTGGTCTTGCCGATCACCTGGCTGCCGGGCCAGCCGAACATGTTTTCGAAGTGCTGGTTGACCTCGAAGATCATGCCATCGTGGCGACGGGTCAGCAAAATGGCGTTGGGGCTCAGGTGGAACAGCGTGGCGAAGCGCTTTTCCGAATTGATCAGTGCTGTTTCCCGTTCGCGCTGGCGGGTGATCTCGCGGATCACGCCGATCATCTGCGGTCGGCCGTGCGGGTCGTGGGTCAGGCTGCCGTTGATCTCCAGCCAGTGCAGGCTGCCGTCCGGCCAGCGGATACGGTGGCGCATGGCTTGCTCCACCGGCTCGCCATTGACCACCGCCTGGAACACCTGGCGCGTGCGGGCGCGGTCCTCCTCGGGCAGCAGGTCAAGGTAATCGATATCGGCGGGCAGTGGCCGCTGTGGATCGAAACCGAACAGGGCCTGGGTGCCCCGCGACCAACTGACCCTGCCGCTTTCGATATCCCATAGCCAGGCACCCAGGCGCGCACCGTTGAGCGCTGCCAGCAGTTGTGGGGCGTTCTGCCAGGCCTGCTCGGACTCCTGGGGATCAGCTGCAGGTATTCGCGGCAGGCGCAAAAAGCGGTTTGCTGATTTGGGCATCGGTACCAGACCTTTGGCGTATGACGTGTCCTTGGAATCGGAATAGCTGGCTGACAGCCAGTCAGGTGGGCCCTGAGTGGCTGTCGAGCAGGGCCATGAATGCCCTGGCCGCATTCGATAGCGTACGCTCCGTGTGCAGAATGTAGCCTAGCTGGCGCGACAGCTGTATGCCGGGCAAAGCGATGGGTGAAACCTGTTCGTCGAGCATGGTGCGTGGCAGCACGCTCCAGGCCAGGCCGATCGATACCATCATCTTGATGGTTTCCAGGTAGTTGGTGCTCATGGCGATGTTCGGCGTCAGGCCCTGGCTTTCGAACAGGCGCTGGACAATATGGTGGGTAAAGGTATTGCCGCCGGGAAATACCGCCGGGTGGCGGGCGACGTCAGCCAGGCTGACCGCCTGGTTGTTGGCCAACGGGTGCTCGGGGGCGGCGACAAAGTCCAGGGCGTCATCCCACACCGGCACGGCCTTGACCAAGTGGTGTGGCTCGGGCGCCAGGGTGATCACGGCGATTTCGGCGCGGCCATGCAGAATCTCGTCGTAGGCCTGTTCCGAATCCATGAACTGAATATCCAGTGCCACTGCCGGGTACTGGCGGGTGAAAACCCGTAGTAGCGGGGGCAGGCGGTGCAGGCCGATGTGGTGGCTGGTGGCCAGGGTCAGGCGACCGCTCACGGCCCCGGTCAGATTGGTCAGCGCCCGTCGGGTATCATCCAGGACGTTGAGAATCTGGTAGGCCCGCGGCAGCAGTGCGCGCCCGGCTTCAGTCAGGGTTACTTCGCGGCCCAGGCGGTCGAACAGGCGCACGTCCAGTTGCTGCTCCAGGCCGGCGATGCGTTTGCTGATGGCCGGCTGGGTCAGGAACAGGCGTTCGGCTGCGCCGGAAAAGCTGCCGGTTTCGGCAATGGCGATGAAGGCGCTGAGGTTGGCCAGGTCCATGGTGTCGTATTCCTTTGGGTTATCCAAAGCATAAAAATTATGAATTTGAGTTATTCAATCTAACCCCCTAGCATCGTCCGTACAAGCCAAGGGGTCTTTGGCATAGAAAGACGCTGATGAGGAACAGTCTGATGGCTGGCAAAACGCTCTACGACAAACTCTGGGAAGCCCATGAGGTCAAGCGCCGTGATGACGGCTCGTCCTTGATCTACATCGACCGCCACATCATCCACGAAGTGACGTCGCCCCAGGCCTTCGAAGGCCTGCGCCTGGCCAACCGCAAGCCATGGCGTATCGACGCCAACATCGCCACGCCCGACCACAACGTGCCGACCACGCCAGAGCGCAAGGGCGGTATCGAGGCGATCGTCGACCAGGTATCGCGCCTGCAGGTGCAGACCCTCGACGAGAACTGTGACGAATACGGCATCGTCGAATTCAAGATGAACGACGAGCGCCAGGGCATTGTCCACGTCATCAGCCCGGAGCAAGGCGCCACCTTGCCGGGCATGACCGTGGTCTGCGGTGACTCGCACACCTCCACCCACGGCGCCTTCGGTGCCTTGGCCCATGGCATCGGCACTTCCGAGGTCGAGCACGTGCTCGCCACCCAGTGCCTGGTCGCCAAGAAGATGAAGAACATGCTGGTGCGCGTGGAAGGCCAATTGCCGGCCGGCGTCACCGCCAAGGATATCGTGCTGGCCGTGATCGGCAAGATCGGCACCGCCGGTGGCAACGGTCACGCCATGGAATTCGCAGGCAGTGCCATTCGCGAATTGTCGATGGAAGGCCGCATGACCATCTGCAACATGTCCATCGAAGCCGGTGCCCGCGTTGGCTTGGTGGCGACCGATGCCACTACCGTTGCCTACGTCGAAGGGCGCCCGTACGCGCCGAAGGGCGAGCAGTGGAAGCAAGCGGTCGAATCGTGGAAAGACCTGGTGTCGGATGACGATGCCGTATTCGACACCGTGGTCGAGCTGGATGCCAGCCAGATCAAGCCACAGGTCAGCTGGGGCACTTCGCCCGAGATGGTTCTGGCCGTCGACCAGCGCGTACCGGATCCGGCGGCCGAAGCCGACCTGGTCAAGCGTGGTTCGATCGAGCGTGCCTTAAAGTACATGGGGCTGACCGCCAACCAGGCGATCACCGACATCAAGTTGGACCGTGTGTTCATCGGCTCGTGCACCAACTCGCGAATCGAGGACCTGCGCGCTGCGGCGGAAATCGCCAAGGGTCGCAAGGTGGCCGCCAGCGTCAAGCAAGCCATCGTCGTGCCAGGTTCGGGCCTGGTCAAGGCCCAGGCCGAGCGTGAAGGCCTGGACAAGATCTTCCTCGAAGCCGGTTTCGAATGGCGTGAACCAGGCTGCTCGATGTGCCTGGCGATGAACCCGGACCGCCTGGAAAGCGGCGAACATTGCGCGTCCACCTCCAACCGCAACTTCGAAGGCCGTCAGGGCGCCGGTGGCCGTACCCACCTGGTCAGTCCAGCCATGGCCGCCGCTGCTGCTGTAGCGGGCCACTTCATCGATGTCCGCGAGTTGATCCAAGGGAGCGCAGCATGAAAGCCTTTACCCAGCACACTGGCCTCGTCGCACCATTGGACCGTGCCAACGTCGACACCGACCAGATCATCCCCAAGCAGTTTTTGAAGTCGATCAAGCGCACCGGCTTTGGCCCGAACCTGTTCGACGAGTGGCGTTACCTGGACGTGGGTCAGCCCTACCAGGACAACAGCAAGCGCCCGGTCAACGAAGAGTTCGTGCTCAACCACGCGCGCTACCAGGGCGCCAGCGTGTTGCTGGCGCGGGAGAACTTTGGTTGCGGCTCCAGCCGTGAACATGCCCCTTGGGCGCTGGACGAGTACGGCTTCCGCAGCATCATTGCGCCAAGCTTTGCCGACATTTTCTTCAACAACAGCTTCAAGAACGGCTTGCTGCCGATCATTCTCAGCGATGAGGAAGTCGACGAGCTGTTCAAGCAGGTCGAAGCCAACCCGGGCTACCAGCTGACCATTGACCTGCAGGCGCAGGCGGTGACCCGCCCAGATGGCAAGGTGCTGCACTTCGAAATCGATGCATTCCGCAAGCACTGCCTGCTCAACGGTCTGGACGATATCGGCCTGACCCTGCAGGATAGCGACGCGATCAAGGCCTTCGAAAGCAAGCACCGCGCCAGCCAGCCTTGGCTGTTCCGTGATGCCTGAAGTTCGTAGGTGACAGTGCGGGCCTCTTCGCGGGCAGAGGGTTACGCGGTCGTTGTAGGCGCGGGTTTACCCGCGAAGAGGCCGGCACAGGCAACAAAAATCTAAAGGAACGAGACATGACCAGCACCCAGCACATCGATGTGGTCCAACGCCAGTTCGGCGAGCAGGCCAGCGCCTACCTCAGCAGCGCCGTGCACGCCCAAGGCAGTGAATTCGCCCTGCTGCAGGCTGAGCTGGCAGGGCAGGCCCATGCCCGCGTGCTGGACCTGGGCTGCGGTGCCGGTCATGTCAGCTTCCACGTCGCCCCGCTGGTTGCCGAAGTGGTCGCCTACGACCTCTCGCAGTCCATGCTCGACGTGGTCGCCAGCGCCGCCGCCGAACGCGGCCTGGCCAATATCACGACCGAACGCGGCGCTGCCGAACGCCTGCCGTTCGCCGATGCGTCGTTCGAGTTCGTCTTCAGCCGTTATTCGGCCCACCACTGGAGCGACCTGGGCCTGGCCCTGCGCGAGGTGCGCCGGGTGCTCAAGCCCGGTGGTGTGGCGGCGTTCATCGACGTGATGTCGCCGGGCAGCCCGCTGCTCGACACTTACCTGCAAACGGTCGAAGTGCTGCGCGACACCAGCCATGTGCGCGACTACTCCGCCGCCGAGTGGCAACGCCAGGTCAGCGAAGCCGGCCTGCACGTGCGCAGCCACACCCGCCAACCGTTGCGCCTGGAGTGGAGCACCTGGGTTGAACGCATGCGCACCCCCGAGCCGATGCGCGTGGCCATCCGCCAATTGCAGCAAGCCATGGGCGAAGAAGTACGGCAGTATTACCAGATCGAGGCCGACGGCTCGTTCAGCACGGATGTGCTGGTGTTGTGGGCCGAGCGTTAAGCACTTTTCGGTGGGGCCCGCTTGGCCACGCCGCGTGAATGGATAGAGGAAAGCATGAGCAAGCAGATTCTGATTCTCCCAGGTGACGGTATCGGCCCGGAAATCATGGCCGAAGCGGTCAAGGTACTGGAGCTGGCCAACGACAAGTTCCAGCTCGGCTTCAGCCTGGCGCACGACGTGATTGGCGGTGCCGCCATCGACAAGCACGGTGTGCCGCTGGCCGACGAAACCCTGGAGCGTGCGCGCAAGGCCGATGCGGTGCTGCTGGGGGCTGTGGGCGGGCCGAAGTGGGACAAGATCGAGCGAGACATTCGCCCAGAGCGCGGCCTGCTGAAGATCCGTTCGCAACTGGGCCTGTTCGCCAACCTGCGCCCAGCCATCCTTTACCCGCAACTGGCCGATGCCTCGTCGCTGAAGCCGGAAATCGTGTCGGGCCTGGACATCCTCATCGTCCGTGAGCTGACCGGCGGCATCTACTTCGGTGCCCCGCGTGGTCAGCGCGAGCTGGAAGGTGGCGAACGCCAGGCCTACGACACCCTGCCGTACAGCGAAAGCGAAGTGCGCCGCATTGCCCGTGTCGGTTTCGACATGGCCCGTGTGCGCGGCAAGAAGCTGTGCTCGGTGGACAAGGCCAACGTTCTGGCCTCCAGCCAGCTGTGGCGTGAAGTGGTCGAAGACGTGGCCAAGGACTACCCGGACGTGGAACTGAGCCACATGTACGTCGACAACGCTGCCATGCAGCTGGTGCGTGCACCCAAACAGTTCGACGTGATGGTGACCGACAACATGTTCGGTGACATTCTGTCGGATGAAGCTTCCATGTTGACCGGTTCCATCGGCATGCTGCCTTCGGCGTCTCTGGATGCCGACAACAAAGGCATGTACGAGCCTTGCCACGGCTCGGCACCGGACATCGCGGGCCTTGGTATCGCCAACCCACTGGCGACCATTCTGTCGGTGTCGATGATGTTGCGTTACAGCTTCAATCAGTCGGCTGCCGCCGAGGCGATCGAGAAGGCCGTGAGCCTGGTTCTGGACCAGGGGCTGCGTACCGGCGACATCTTCTCGGAAGGCTGCCGCAAAGTTGGTACGCAGGAAATGGGCGACGCAGTAGTCGCAGCGCTGCGGAATCTGTAATCTCTCTGGCCCGCCCCCCAAAATTCCCGGTGGCGGCCCACTTTTAGCAAAGGTGTAGTTGCGATGAAACGTGTAGGTCTGATCGGTTGGCGCGGTATGGTCGGTTCCGTGCTCATGCAGCGGATGCTGGAGGAGCAGGATTTCGACCTTATCGAGCCGGTGTTCTTCACTACCTCCAATGTTGGTGGCCAGGGTCCGAACGTGGGCAAGGATACAGCGCCCCTCAAGGACGCTTATTCGATTGAAGAACTCAAGACCCTCGACGTGATCCTGACCTGCCAGGGCGGCGACTACACCAACGAGGTCTTCCCCAAGCTGCGTGAAGCCGGCTGGCAGGGTTACTGGATCGACGCCGCTTCGTCCCTGCGCATGCAGGATGACGCGGTGATCATCCTTGACCCGGTCAACCGCAAGGTCATCGACCAGCAGCTGGACGCCGGTACCAAGAACTACATCGGTGGCAACTGCACTGTCAGCCTGATGCTGATGGGCTTGGGTGGCCTGTTCGAGGCCGGTCTGGTCGAGTGGATGAGCGCCATGACCTACCAGGCGGCTTCGGGTGCCGGCGCGCAGAACATGCGCGAGCTGATCAAGCAGATGGGCGCTACCCACGCGGCAGTGGCCGATGACCTGGCCAACCCGGCCAGCGCCATCCTCGATATCGACCGCAAGGTTGCCGAGACAATGCGCAGCGAGGCGTTCCCGACCGAGAACTTCGGCGTGCCGCTGGCGGGCAGCCTGATCCCGTGGATCGACAAGGAACTGCCGAACGGTCAGAGCCGCGAAGAGTGGAAGGCCCAGGCCGAAACCAACAAGATCCTCGGTCGCTTCAAGAGCCCGATCCCGGTCGACGGCATCTGCGTGCGCATTGGCGCCATGCGCTGCCACAGCCAGGCGCTGACCATCAAGCTGAACAAGGACGTGCCGATCGCCGACATCGAAGGCATGATCAGCCAGCACAACCCTTGGGTGAAGCTGGTGCCGAACCAGCGTGAAATCAGCATGCAGGAGCTGACCCCGACCAAGGTCACCGGCACCCTGAACATCCCGGTTGGTCGCCTGCGCAAGCTGAACATGGGTTCGCAGTACCTGGGCGCGTTCACTGTAGGTGACCAGCTGCTGTGGGGCGCCGCCGAACCGCTGCGCCGCATGTTGCGGATTCTGCTGGAGCGTTGATCGTTCAGGCGTTACCTGAAAAATACCGCACTGGTGACAGTGCGGTATTTTTTTATGCCTGAAGGTTTGCATTTGAGTCGCGGGCCTAATCGCCGGATAAGTCATACCGCTGTTTAATGGCGAAATGTCTGCTCTGACAGAGTCGTTGCCGTTGCCGTTGCCGTTGCCGTTGCCGTTGCCGTTGCCGTTGCCGTTGCCGTTGCCGTTGCTTTTGCTTCTAAGTGCGCGGTAGTTCAGGCGATGCGG
>NZ_BCBP01000079.1:0-28607 GCF_001753955.1 Pseudomonas sp. NBRC 111139 | reverse complement strand
GGCCGGCACAGGCCAGAGATCAGCCCCGCTCCAGCGCATTGACCAGATCATGGAAGGCTTCGCGGTTGGAGTCATTCAGGCCCATGAGGATCTTGTGCGCCTCCAGCACCTTGGAGCGCACCACCTCTTCATTCTGGTCCTGCGACGGCAAGTCGGTCAGGCAATCGGTGCAGGGTATCGGCCGATCGACAATGTTGAACACCTGATCGAAGCCCATCGACTGCAATAGCCGTGAAATGTCCGGATTGGTAGTCACCACCGTCGGCAGCAGGCCCACCTTCTGCCGCGACAGGATCGACAGCTTCGCCAGCAGGCCCAGTGTGGTGCTGTCGATACTCTCGGTTTCAGTCAGGTCGATGACAATCGCCGAGAAGTTCAGCGCAGTGAAAATCTTCTCGATCGTCGCATCCAGCGCCGAACACAGGGTCAGGCGCACTTCACCAACGAATTTCAGTACGAAGGTACCGCTCTGCTCGGCGAACTGAATTCTACCGGTACTCATTGAAGGTTCCTGCTCAACACCAATAGGGCGATATCATCCGGCATCTCCCCAAGCGTAGCCAATCCAAATCGTTGACGCAGCCCATCCAGACTGCCACCTGCTGCCTTGACGATCTCCGGCAAGGCGGCTTCTTTATCTTTGAGCGTATCACCCGGCAAAAGGTCCAGAATGCCATCGGACATCAGGCTGAGGCTGAACTGCGGGGGCAGCTCCACCACCAGGTCCTGGTAGGTGGCCTCATCGAACAACCCCACCGGCAGGCCGCGGCCTTCCAGGTAGCGGCAATGCTCGGGGGTATACAGTACCGGCAACGGCAAATGGCCGCCGACAGCGTAGGTCAGCAGGCCGGACTCTTCGTCGATCACCCCGCCGACCATGGTGACGTGCTTGCCCAGCTTGCTGTTGATCAGGCCGCGGTTGATGTGGCTGAGCACTTCAGACGGCTTGAACTCACGCATCCTGCTGCGCTTGAGCTCGAACATGAGGCGCGTGGTCATGAATTTCAACAGCACGGTGACAAAGGCCGACGACGCCCCATGCCCGGATACATCGGCGAGGTAGAAAGCAATGCGCCGCTCGTCCACGCGGAAATAATCGACAAAATCACCCGAAAGGTACAACGACGGGATGATCTGGTGCTCGAAGGCGAACTCGCCGGCCACCCAGGGGCTTTCCGGCAACATGTTCATCTGCACCTGGCGACCGGCGGTCTGGTCCTCCTGCAACAGGTGCAGGCTGGCCTCCAGTTCGCGGTTGGCGGCTTCGAGCTTGTCGCGGTAGCGCTGGTTTTCCAGCACAAGGCGCGAGCGGTCGAGGGCGCGGCGCACCGAATGCTCGAGTACGGCCAGGTCTTCCAGCGGCTTGATGAGGTAGTCGGCGGCGCCCAGGCGCAACGCTTCCACCGCATCACTCATGACGCCGGCACCGGACACCACGATCACCGGCAACTGCGGCGCACGCTCGCTGACCTGACGGATCAGTTCGAGGCCGCCCATCTGCGGCATGCGCAGATCGCAGATCACGAGGTCGGGCTGGTGTTCTTCGAAGACCTGAAGCCCCTGCTGGCCATTACTGGCCTGGAGGACGCTGAAACCACTGTCTTCAAGGTAGGCGGCGAGGCTGGCACGGACCACGTCGTCGTCATCGATGATCAGCAGCGTTGCACTGGTTTTCTGCATGTGGGCGAACGGCGCCGATTTAGGTTGGTGCAGCGGTGTCGGCAAGGCAGACGGCCAGCTACGGGAATTCTTTATGGTCACACTCTACTTGAGTTGTAGGACAAGAACACCTGCCCGGCAACTGTCAGAGGTACCTTGTAAGGCGCAGACGGTACTCCCATCCGGCAGGGGTTTCAAGCATGCTGGGGTCGACCTCGCCGCTCTTTACAGGGCAAATCACCGGGAGTTATAAGAAAGTCGACCAGCGCAACCCGACGGGAAGGATGCAGCATGCCCCACACGCCCTCCAGCCATAGCGAAAAACGCGACTTCATTCGCATGCGCATCGACACCGAGGTCAGCCTTTTGCACGAAGGCCAGGTGATTGCGGCAGTGTGCCTGGACCTGTCCAGCGGTGGCATGCAAGTGCAGGCGCCGCAGCGCTTTCTGGTGGGTGATCTGATCGAGGTACGGATCGACTCCGACCATCCGGCGCTGAAGGGGCTGCATGCCAGCACCGAAGTGGTATGGATTGCCGACCAGCCGGGCGGGCAGCAGAAGTTCGGGCTACGGATCCTGGCCATGCATTGATCCTGAGGCCGCTTTGCGGCCCCAGGTTCACAGATCAGAAGTCGTCTTCGACCTCGCCATCCTTCACCTTGAACTCGCGGTTTTGCAGGTAGGCATTACGAATGAAGATGTACTTGTCACCCTGAATCAGCTTTTCGGCCGAGAGCAGGCTGGCGCGGGTGTCGATCACGTCCAGCGCAAAGATCGAGTTGCGCGTAGGCACGTGGTCGATGTAGCGATAGGGTTTGGTATAGGTGTCCGGGTACTTGGCCACACCGTCACGCACGGTGCTTGGGCCCAGCAGCGGGATGACCACATACGGCCCGCTCGGCACCCCCCAGTAGCCCAGGGTCTGGCCAAAGTCCTCGTCGTTGCGCTGCAGGCCCATCTTGGTACCCACATCGAAGAAGCCACCCAGGCCGAAGGTGGTGTTGACGATCAACCGCGCCGTATCCACGCCCGCCGCATGCGGCTTGAGCTGCAGCACGTCGTTGGCGAGGTTGGTCACGTCCCCCAGGTTGCGAAAGATGTTGTGGATGCCATCTTCGAGGAACTGTGGAGTGACCGCTTGGTAGCCCTTGGCCAATGGTTTGAGGGCATAGGTGTCGAGGGTATCGTTGAAGCGGAAGATCGGGCGGTTGACCGCTTCCCAGGGATCTTCCTCGGTGGCGGCCTGGGTGGCTGCCACGGGCGCCAGCAGCATGCTGGCGCAGACACAGGCCTGGGTGACTCGTTCGATCACACTGGCACCGATCCTACGCATAGATGTTTCTCCATCGAATTTCTCGGCCGCAAGCGCAACAGGTGGCGCTGCTGTTAAGGCGGCAGTATAGAGACTTGCGTGCTGATAAACAGCCTTACACATTTTTGCTGAATATTTTGTGAACAACTGTTGCGCAGCGGCCAATGTCACAAGACGGTAACAATCAACGCATAGCCTTCGAACCATTTGGGGGAAGTTGCCATGGACACTGCGCCCGCCTTCACTGCTGTGCTGTTCGGCTTGCGCGGCTGCCTGGTGCAGGCTACCCACGGCGCGCCATCACCCGCCCCCGGCGCCCTGGCCACCCTTGCCAGCCTGCGTCAGCGCCAAGTGCCGTGCATCTGGCTGGATGACCTCAATACCGCGCAAAGCGAGCGCCTGGCCCATGTGCTGCCCGACTGGCTGCCAGGGCATGCGGTCAATGGCGTGCGCTGGCCAGCGCCGAACGCTTGCTGGCAGGCACTGATGGCGCTGGACAGCGAGCGCCTGGATGGCTGCGTATTGGTCAGCGGCGACCCCCGCCTGCTGCAGTCTGGCCTTAACGCCGGCTTGTGGACAGTAGGCCTGGCCGCCTGCAGCCCGTTATGCGACCGCACTTCTGCACAATGGCAAGCCATGAGCCCGCAAGAGCAGGATCTGGCGCGCAGCAAGGCGACACTGGCGCTGTTCAGCCTGGGCGTGCACTCGGTGATCGACCATCTGGAAGCGCTGGACACCTGCCTGGTGGACATCGCCCAGCGCCGGCGCAAGGGCGAAAAACCCTGATACAGCAGCCTTGACGCGGATCATGCAAATCGCCAGCAGGTAGATTACCCTGAAGACAGGCCAGAACCTTTGCCACGCCGCTGAGGTCCATGGCTTGCCAAGCCATTGATGGAGAATAGCCAATGCCTGCCCGCGAATTGCAAGAGCGCCTGAACAGCTTGCGCGAGCAACTGGACCGCAACGTACCGCTTTCGGAAGAAGAGCTGGCCGCCCTGCACGAAGAGGCGCGCCAGATCGAGGCGCAACTGAAACTTGAGGAAGCCACGCCAGACAACAACCTGGTGGACGGCGTGAACCTGGCGATCGAGCGCTTCGAGGCCGACCACCCCGACCTCACTGCCACCCTGCGCAGCATTGCCAACTCACTGCACAGCATGGGGATCTGAAATAGCGGGGGCCGCTAAGCGGCCCCCCTGTATTACTGCCGAACCAGGCGTTTGTTATCCGGGCTGATCGCCCCGGTGCTGCGATACGGGTTGATGTCCAGCCCACCGCGGCGCACATAGCGCGCATAGACCGTCAGGTGCTCCGGCTGCAGCAGATTCTTCAAGTCCAGGTAAATCCGTTCCACACACTGCTCATGGAAGTCGGCATGCTGGCGGAAGCTGATCAGGTAGGTCAGCAGGCTGGCGTGGTTCAGCGCCCTGCCCTTGTACTCAACCACCACGCTGCCCCAATCCGGCTGGCCGGTGACCGGGCAGTTGGACTTCAGCAGATGGCTGTGCAAGGTTTCTTCCACCACCCGCGCCGGGTCGCAGCGCAACAGCTCTGGCTGCGGCTGCTCGTAGTTGCTGATGGCCACATCCAGTGCATCGATGCACTGCCCCGGTAACGCCACCACACCCTGGGCTTCAACCTCGGCCAAAGTGCGCACCTTCACCCCCACCGGCTTGCCGGCAGCGGCGGACAGGTCTTTTTCCAGGCATGCCTGCAACGCGTCCAGCGAGGCGAACACCGTCTGGTTCAGCGAGTTGAGGTACAGCTTGAATGACTTGGACTCGATGATGTTTGGCGAGTCCGCCGGGATGGCGAACTCGCCGATCGCCACCACCGGCTTGCCCGAAGGCAGCAGCCAGCTCAGCTCGAAGCAGTTCCAGTAATCCACCCCCTGCCAGGGCAAGGTCTGTGCAGTGACGCCCAGCTCGGCCCACTTGGCAGTACGCGGGATCGGGAACAACTGCTCCGGGGAGTAGGTGGCGATGTATTCGCTGGACTTGCCCAGCGGGGAATGTTCGGCAGCGGGATGCATGGAAACTGACCTAGAGGTTCGAAAATGCCCCTAGTCTACCGGTTTTGCACACCGCCTTGCAGGGCCAGTCACTCAATGGTCAATGTCCCGACCATACCCGCCTGGTAATGCCCCGGCACGTTGCAGGCAAACTCGATGGGCGCGGATTGGCGGAAGGTCCAGGTCAGTTCGGCGCGCTGGCCGGGCATGACCATCACAGTGTTGCCACCCCCGTGACCATGGCCGTCACCATGGTCCATCATTTGGCCGTGGTTCATCATCTTGCCGTGATCCATGCCTTCGTGGTTCATCGCCTCGGTGAACATCTTGCCTTGCATGGCGACCATTTCCTTCTGGTGTTCGGCATGCATGGCCTTGTCGCCCAGGTTGAATTCGTGCGGCAGCTTGCCCTCGTTGACCAGCACGAAGCGCACCGTCTCGCCGGCTTTTACCTGCAGGCTTTTTGGCTCGAAGGCAATGTCCTTGAGCACCACGTTGACCGTGCGGGTGGCCTGGGCCGCCGGGGCAGGCTCGCCAAAGGCGAAGCTCTGCGCCTGGCCAGCGAAAGCCGGCAGACTGCCCAGGATAAGGGTGGCGGCAATGAACAGGTGTTTCATGATGACTCCGGGGTTACACAATCGGGATTAAGCCACATTAGCCGGGGGCGACTGGCAGTTACCTGACAGGCACATTACAACTTTGTCAGCTTGGGCGGGCCGGCACATCGTCACGTATCATTTCACCCATCCCATTGCCCCTGTGCTAGCAGTAAAGCGACGCCATAGGCTACGCACAACCTTTCAGAATATGGACAGTGCATGAAACTGCTGATCGTCGAAGACCAGGCCCGCACCGGCCAGTACCTGAGCCAAGGCCTGAGCGAGGCCGGCTTTGCCACCGAGTTGGCTACCGATGGCGAGACCGGCCAGTTCCTCGCCCTGACCGGCGACCACGACCTGCTGATCCTCGACGTGATGCTGCCTGGCCGCGACGGCTGGCAGATTCTTCAGGCCGTGCGCCAGGCTGGCCTGGATACGCCAGTGCTGTTCCTGACCGCCCGCGACGCCGTCGAGGATCGCGTGCATGGCCTGGAACTGGGCGCCGACGACTACCTGGTCAAGCCGTTCGCCTTTTCCGAACTGCTGGCCCGGGTACGCAGCCTGCTGCGCCGTGGCACCAGCCCGAGCCAGGACACGACCCTGAGCCTGGCCGACCTGCGCCTGGACCTGATCCGACGCCGCGCCGAGCGCGCCGGGCTGCGCATCGACCTGACCGCCAAGGAGTTCTCACTCCTTGAGCTGCTGCTGCGCCGCCAGGGTGAGGTGCTGCCAAAATCGCTGATCGCCTCGCAGGTGTGGGACATGAACTTCGACAGCGACACCAACGTGATCGAAGTGGCCATCCGCCGCCTGCGCCTGAAAATCGACGACCCGCACCCCAACAAGCTGATCCACACCGTACGGGGCATGGGTTACGTACTCGAAGAGCGCGCCGAGTGATGCGCCGGATTTCCCTCGGCAGCCGCCTGGCCCTGCTGTTCGCCGCCTGCACGGCCACCGTCTCGCTGGGCGCCGGCCTGCTATTCAGCCGGGCCAGCGAGCAGCACTTCGTCGAACTTGACCAACAACTGCTGGACTCGCGCCTGTCCTTGTTTCGTACGCAACTGGCTGATGTCAGCACGGCTGATGAGCTCCAGGCCCGCCTGCCTGCCCTGCGCGATGAACTGAGTCACCAGGCCGACCTGGCCTTGCGTATCAGCGCCAGCAATGGCGCCACCTGGTTCGAAAGCCGCAGCGGGCTGCCGCAAGCAGCGCTGGCCACCGGGCTGGCCACCCTGCATGCGCAAGGCATCGACTACCGCAGCCTGTCCGTGCCCTTGAAACAGGGCACCATGCAGTCGCCGCAACTGACCCTGTACCTCGACATCACCCACCACCAGCACTTCCTGCAGGGCATGCAACGGCTGATCTGGCTGACGGTCGGCCTGTCGGCGCTAACCACCGCACTACTGGGTGCCTGGGCCGCCCGCAGCGGCCTGCGCCCATTGCGGCAGATGGGCCAGGTGGCCGCCAGCGTGTCAGCGCGTTCGCTCACCACCCGTCTGCCGGTGGCGCAGATGCCCGAAGAGTTGGCCGAGCTGGCCAGCAGCATGAACGCGATGCTGCAGCGCCTGGACGATGCCTTCCAGCGCCTGTCAGCGTTCTCGGCCGATATCGCCCACGAGTTGCGTACGCCGCTGTCCAACCTGCTGACCCACACCCAGGTCACCCTCACCCGCCCACGCAGCCTCGAAGAATACCGAGAGGCGCTGCATGGCAACCTGGAAGAACTGCAATGGATGGCGCAGATGATCAACGACATGCTGTTTCTGGCCAAGGCCGACCACGGCCTGCTGGTACCGGGGCACGCGCCTTTGACGCTGCATGACGAGGTGGATGCGCTGCTGGAGTACTACGCGCCTCTGGCAGAAGACAACGACGTGCAGATGTTGCGCGAGGGTGAAGCCGTACTGCACGGTGACCGGCATATGCTGCGCCGGGCGCTGTCCAACCTGCTGGACAACGCCATGCGTTTTACCCCGGCAGGAGGACAGATCAAGGTGACCCTGGGGCCGGGGCCGACGATCAACGTGGCCAATACCGGGCTGGCTATCGACCCGGCGGCGCTACCGCGGCTTTTCGACCGTTTCTACCGGGTGGACCCGGCGCGGCGGGAAGGCAGCAGCGAGCATGCGGGGTTGGGCTTGGCAATTACCCGGTCGATCGTGCAGGCCCATGGCGGGTGCATACGGGCGGAGTGCGAGGGTGGGTGGACCCGATTCGTGATCGAGTTCGCTCAAGATCGGTAACCCTGGGGCGCTTTACGCCCCCAGGATCTCAGGCAAACATCAAACCGCCAGGCCAATCGCCGGCTGCACCTGCGACGCCCGGTAGGCCGGGTAAAGGGTCGCCAGGAAACTCATCACCAGGCCGGCGGTGCAGATGATCGCCACATCCCCCCACTGCAACTGCGACGGCAAGCTGCTGACGAAGTACACATCCGACGTAAAGATGTGCTGCCCGCTCACCCGCTCCAGCCAGCCGACGATCTGGCTGACATTGAACGCCGCAATCACGCCCAGTACGCCACCAATCAGCGTGCCGACAATGCCGATCAGGCTGCCCTGGACCATGAACGTGCCCATGATCTGCGCCGGCGTGGCGCCCAAGGTACGCAGGATGGCAATGTCCGGCCCCTTGTCGTTCACCACCATCACCAGGGTAGCGATGATATTGAACGCCGCTACCGCGATGATCATCATCAGCAACAGGCCGATCATGGTCTTTTCCATCTTCATGGCGCTGAACAGGCTGCCCTGGGTATGCGACCAGTCATCGGCCCGGTAGGCGTCCCCAAGCCCGGCAGCAATCGCCTTGGCCACCTGCGGAGCGGCATACAGGTCGTGCAGCTTCAGCCGCACACCTTGCACCTGGCCTGGCGCCCAGCGCTGCATCTCGGCTGCATCAGCAACATGGATATAAGCCTGCGACCCATCCAGCTCGGCGCCGACCTTGAAGATGCCGACCACGGTGAGGCGCTGCATGCGCGGGGTGATGCCACCCGGTTCCTTGCTGATTTCCGGCACGATCAAGGTCAGCTTGTCGCCGGTGTTCAGGCGGAAGCGGCGTGCGGTCAGCTCACCGATGACCACACCGAACTCACCGGGCTGCAAGCCCTGCAGGCGGCCCTGGACGATGTGCTGGCCAACGATGGAAACCTTGCCCTCCTCGGCCGGGTCGATACCACCGACCTGGATCGGCTGCATGGCGCCCTTGTACGACAGCATGCCTTCCATCTCGGTAATCGGCGCCACAGCCATCACCGCCGGATTCTTCATGGCAACGTCGGCCACCTTGTGCCAATCGTCCAGCGGCTGCACGCCCAGGATGGCGGCATGCGGCACCAGGCCGAGAATGCGCGAGCTCATTTCGCGCTGGAAGCCGTTCATCACCGACAGCACCACGATCATCGCCAGCACGCCCAGCGACAGGCCGATCATCGAAGTCATCGAAATGAACGAGATGAAATGGTTGCGACGCTTGGCTCGGGTGTAGCGCGCGCCGATAAAGATGGGCAAGGGTCTGAACATGTACGAAATCACCCAATGGAAACAGGAAAACGGGGCAGCACCTGCCACCCCGGCAGTCGATCAAATGGCCACCAGGTGGCCATCGTCGAGCTTCAGCACACGGTCCATCTGCCGCGCCAGGTTGAGGTCGTGGGTGACCACCAGGAATGCCGTGCGCGAAGCGCTGGACAGCTCCTGCATCAGTTCCTGGATGCCTTGGGCGGTATGGTGGTCGAGGTTACCGGTCGGCTCGTCGAGCATCACCAGGCCGGGGCGGTTGACCAGCGCCCGGGCAATCGCCACACGCTGGCGTTCGCCGCCGGAAAGCTCGGCCGGCTTGTGGTTCAAGCGGTGGCCCAGGCCTACCCGCTTGAGCAGCGCCTCGGCACGCTCCCGGGCCTCGGGGATGGGCGTTCGGCCGATCAGCAGCGGCATGCACACGTTCTCGATGGCGGTGAATTCCGGCAGCAGGTGGTGGAACTGGTAGACAAAGCCCAACTCGCGGTTGCGTAGCAGGCCACGGGCACGCTCGCCCAGTGCCGACAGCTCTTCGCCAGCCAGCCACACGCTACCCTGGGTCGGCCGGTCGAGGCCGCCCAGCAGGTTGAGCAAGGTACTCTTGCCCGAGCCGGAACTGCCAACGATGGCCACCCGCTCACCGGCCTGCAGTTCCAGGTTGAGCCCGGACAGCACCTGCACCGACTCCGGGCCCTCGTCGTAGGACTTGCCCAGGTTGCGGCAACTCAGAACGGCTTTATCACTCATGCGCGACTCACTCATAACGTAGCGCCTCTGCAGGCTGGGTGCGGGCCGCACGCCAGGCCGGATACAGGGTGGCGAAGAAACTCAGGACCAGTGCCGCACCGCAGACCATGTACACGTCCTGGGCCAGGATCTGCGACGGCAGGTAATCGATGAAGTACACGTCGGCGTTGAGGAACTTGTGGCCGATCAGTGTCTCGATGCCGGCGATCGCCGCGCTCACGTTCAGGGCCGCGAAGATCCCGACGACGGCGCCGATCAGGGTACCGATCACCCCGATCACCGTACCCTGGACCATGAAGATGAGCATGATCTGCCCGGGCGTGGCGCCCAGGGTGCGCAGGATGGCGATGTCGCCGCGCTTGTCGTTGACCACCATCACCAGGGTGGAAATGATGTTGAACGCCGCCACCGCCACGATCAGCAGCAACAGCAGGCCGATCATGGCCTTTTCCATACGGATCGCCTGGTACAGGTTGCCGTGGGTACGGGTCCAGTCACGGCTATAGAACTCCTGTTCGCCCAGCTGCTGGGCGATGCTCCAGGCTACGCGCGGCGCCTGGAACAGGTCGTCGAACTTCAGGCGCAGGCCCTGGACCTGGTCGGGCTTCCAGCGGTGCAGGCGGGACAGGTCACTGATGTTGGTCAGGCCCAAGTAGCCGTCGATCTCCCCCGCGCCAACGTGGAAGGTGCCGACCACGGTGAAGCGCTTCATGCGCGGGAACATGCCAGCGGGGGTCACGCTGACCTCGGGGGCGACGAAGGTGAGCTTGTCGCCGATGGCAACGCCCAGCTTGGCCGCCGCCTTATCGCCGATCATGATGCCCCACTCGCCCGGCGCCAACTGGTCCAGGCGGCCTTGCAGGACGAAGTTGTCGATGATCGACACCTCGCGCTCGCGAGCAGGGTCGATGCCGTTGAGCAGCACCTTCTGCACCTTGCCATCATGGGTCAGCAGGCCCTGCATCTGGGTGAACGGTGCAACCGCCACCACCTGCGGATTCTGCTTTACTTGTTGGGCAAGGGCCTGCCAGTCGGCAATGGGCTGGCCGCTCTCCAGCGTGGCATGGGGAATCATCCCCAACACGCGGGTGCGCATCTCGTGGTCGAAACCGTTCATCACCGACAGCACTACGATCATTACCACCACGCCCAGGGCGAGGCCGATCATCGAGGTCAGGGAAATGAACGAGACGAAGTGATTGCGACGTTTGGCACGGGTATAACGCGTGCCGATGAATGCGAAAAGAGGTCTGAACATGTCGGGGCTTGTTCGGATGAAAGGGAACGTCCTTGTGGCGAGGCGCCTACGGCGGCTTTACACTCGGACCACCGCCGCTACCTTGGGTTCGCCATGACGACATTAGACGAAGAAGATCGCCGCGAATACTACCGCATCGAAGATCGGATCGCACTTCAAATAAGCCCCCTTAGCGCGGCCGAAGCCCTTGAACCAGATGTGTTGCAAGATGATTCGCCGTTGTTCAACCTGCTCAGCGAGCTGCACCTGTCCGACTTCGAGTCGCAACACCTGTTGCGCCAGCTAAGCGACAAGGACCGCACCCTCGCCGCGTTCCTGCGGGCACAGAACAAGCGCCTCGACTTGCTCAGCGCGGTGGTTGCACAAACCCTGCTTGGCGAGGTCGGCGAGCCGCTGCCGGTGGTCATTTCCGAAGGCGGCATCGAATCCGCCCAAGCCACACAGATTGCCCCCGGCACCCGGGTGAAAGTGAAAATGGTGCTGATGCCGCGCGCCCATGGCCTGCTGCTGCGCGGCAAGATCACCCATTGCGACCCTCGCCCGGAGGGCGGCTTCGAAGTCGGCACCGAGTTCATCGACATGACCGATGCCCAACGACAACTGCTGGCGCGTTACATCCTGCAGCGCCAGCAACAGCAACGGCGCCAGCAGCTGGAACTGAACGACCCCGCCTCCTGAGCCAATTTCTCCCTGATTTGAAGGAACGAACGTGACCCTGATCTACGGCCATCGCGGCGCCAAGGGCGAAGCACCCGAGAACACCCTGAAGAGCTTTCAGCAATGCCTGTCCCATGGCGTGACCCGCTGCGAGCTGGACCTGCACTTGTCATCCGACAACGAACTGATGGTCATCCACGACCCCACCCTCAAGCGCACCACGGGCCGGCGCGGCAAAGTGGTCGAGCACCCGGCCGCCGAACTGGTCAAGATCGATGCCCGCAAAGGCGGCCCGGGCCATGTGCAGCCCTGCCCGATCCCGAAACTGGAAGAGCTGTTCGAAAAATGCCCGTTCGAACACTGGCAACTGGAGGTGAAAAGCGCCTCGCGCACCCGCGCGGCCACCACCGTCCTGGCGATCCGTGAACTGGCCCAGCAATATGGCCTGCTGGACAAGGTGACCATCACCTCCAGTTCACGCGAAGTACTGGGCGCCGCCCTGGAACTGGTGCCAGACGTGAAGCGCGGGCTGGTGGCCGAATACGCCTGGCTCGATCCGCTGAAGGTGGCACAGAACTACGGCTGCGAACTGCTGGCATTGAACTGGACGCTGTGCACCCCCGAGCGCCTGCTCAAAGCACAGGGCCAGGGTTTGCATGTGTCGGTGTGGACGGTCAACGAGCCGGCACTGATGCGCCGGCTTGCTGACTTTGGTGTGGACAGCCTGATTACAGACTTTCCCGGTTTGGCCAAGACCACCCTCGGGTAGGGTTGAAATCGGTCTCTCCGACCGGCTCAGGCCACCGGTCGGAGCCGCTCAAAAAAGCCGGTTCAGGCCGTCATAGGCAGCTACCCGATAGGCTTCGGCCATGGTCGGGTAGTTGAACGTGGTGTTGACGAAGTACTTCAGGTTGTTCTGCTCACCCGGCTGGTTCATGATCGCCTGGCCAATGTGGACGATCTCCGAAGCCTGGTAGCCGAAGCAATGCACGCCGAGGATTTCCAGGGTTTCGCGGTGGAACAGGATCTTCAGCATGCCCTGCGGCTCGCCGGCGATCTGCGCACGCGCCATGCTCTTGAAGAAGGCCTTGCCCACTTCGTACGGCACCTTGGCCTGGGTCAGCTCCTGTTCGTTCTTGCCGATCGAGCTGATCTCGGGAATGGTGTAGATACCGGTCGGCACGTCGTTGACGAAGCGCCAGCTGCCGTTATCGACAATGCTGCCAGCGGCCGACCGGCCCTGGTCATGGGCGGCACTGGCCAGGCTTGGCCAGCCGATCACGTCACCGGCACCGTAGATGTTCGGCACGGTGGTGCGGTAGGCCTCGTCGACCTCGATCTGGCCGCGGCTGTTCACCTTGATGCCGATGTTTTCCAGGCCCAGCTTGTCGGTGTTGCCGGTACGGCCGTTGCACCACAGCAAGGCGTCGGCCTTGATCTTCTTGCCCGACTTGAGGTGCAGGATCACCCCGTTGTCCAGGCCTTCGACGCGCTCGTACTCTTCGTTGTGGCGCACAGTGATGTTGTTGTTGCTGAAGTGGTAGCTCAGCGCCTGGGAAATTTCCGAGTCGAGGAAGCTCAGCAACTGGCCACGGTTGTCGACCAGCTCGACCAATACGCCCAGGCCACTGAAGATCGAAGCGTATTCGCAACCGATCACGCCGGCACCGTACACGATCAGCTTGCGCGGGGTATGGCTGAGGCTGAGGATGGTGTCGCTGTCGTACACGCGCGGGTGGTGGAAGTCGATGTCGGCCGGGCGGTAGGGGCGCGAGCCGGTCGCGATGATGATGTGCTTGGCGTTGAGCTTCTCGACCACGCCGTTCGGGCACACCACTTCCACGGTTTGCTCGTCGGCAAAGCTGCCGGTGCCGAAGAACACGTCGACGCGGTTACGGGCATAGTAGCCGGTGCGCGATGCCACCTGCTTGGCGATGACCTTCTCGGCGCTTTTCAGCACGTCCGGGAACGAGAACCAGCGCGGCTCGCCGATGGCACGAAACATCGGGTTGGTGTTGAACTGCATGATCTGCCGCACCGAGTGACGCAGTGCCTTGGACGGAATGGTACCCAAGTGGGTGCAGTTGCCACCGACCTGGCGACGGTCATCGACCATCGCTACCTTGCGCCCTGCTTTGGCGGCATTCATTGCCGCGCCTTCACCGGCCGGGCCGGAACCCAGCACCACTACGTCGTAGTTGTAGACAGCCATGCGTACTCCTTCAGAACTGGCCCGCAAGCCACGGTCGCTCGCGGGGCACGATCATGCCGCCGGGGCGCCATGAGAAAATTCGGGTGCAGTCTAATCAACCCTGAACGCCGCGCACATTAACCCTTGGTCGCGTCGTAGGCCAATTTTGCCCGCACTACATATGCTTCACCCATTCCGTGGCGGCAATCATCCCTGCTTGTGCTTTCACTGGCCTTTCACTGCCCGTTCGAACGCGGGCGTAGCTCGGGAGACGAAGCCTCCCTCTGCTCGAGTCACCAAAACCGCAGCCAAGTCATGCGCCACGGCAAAATCCCAGCCTTGCTGTGGGCCCAGGATGAGTAGCAGCGTCGAATAGCCATCGGCCAGCAGTGCTGAGGCGTCCAGCACCGTAACGGCAGCCAGGTCATGTTCGACCGGGCGCCCGAGGCGGGCATCGAAGGTGTGCGAATAGCGCCGGCCATTCTGCTCGAAATAGTGCCGATAGTCACCCGAGGTTGATACTGAAAGGCTATTGACCGGGATGATCTGGCGGGCGATCTGACGGTCTTCGCGAGGCAGTTCCAGGGCAATACGCCAAGGGCTACCGTCAGGCTTGCGGCCAACCGCCTTCAGCTCGCCAGTGGCCTCGGCGACAAAACTGCTGATACCCATGGCCTGCAGGCGCGCAGCGATCAAGTCGACAGCATGACCGGCGACGATGCTGTTGAAGTCGAGCTGCACCGGGGCATCCTTGCACAGGGCTCGACCTTTGACGCGCAGGTGCTGGTAGCCCACACGCTGGCGTACCTGGGCCAGTGCCTGTGGTTCGGGCACCTGCTGGTGACGGGCCTGAGGGCCGAAGCCCCACAGGTCGAGCAATGGCTCTACCGTGAGGTCGAAGGCGCCATCGCTCTGCTCGGCAAGGTGCTGGCCCAGGCTGACCAACGCGAGCATGTCAGGCGGCAGGGCCAGGCACTGGCCGGCAGGTAAGCGGTTGAACTGGCTTACGATGGAATCGCCGCGGTAAGTCGAGTAGTGGTGGTCGATGTCGTGCAGAATGGTTTCCACCGCCCTCTGCACCTGGGCCAGCTCCGGGCCACCAGGCTCGCGGACGTACTGGATGCTGTAGCTGCTGCCCATGGTCGGGCCACCCAGGCGTTCCAGGGTGGGGCCCTGGTTGCAGGCGGTGAGTAGCAGCAGAATGAACAGTAGGGCTGTGCGCACAGTAGGGTTTCTCGGTTGCCAGTGCTGGCCTCTTCGCGGGTAAACCCCCGCCTACAGGGGCAGCGATAATCCTGTAGGCGCGGGTTTACCCGCGAAAGGGCCGGCACTGACAACACACATTCAAAATAAAAAAAACGGGAACCCGAAGGTTCCCGTTTTTTCATTGCCTTACAAGCGAATCAGCGTGGAAACGCTGGCGGGTTCACACCGGCCATGTCTTCCATCACACGAACCACCTGGCAGCTATAACCAAATTCGTTGTCGTACCAGACGTACAGAACAACGCGGTTGTCGTTGGCGATGGTCGCCTCTGCGTCAACCACACCGGCATGGCGCGAGCCGACGAAGTCGGTCGAAACCACTTCCTGCGAAGCCACGTAGTCGATCTGCTTGTGCAGCTCCGAGTGCATGGCGATCTGGCGCAGGTACTCGTTGATCTCGTCGCGGGTGGTGGCCTTTTCCAGATTCAGGTTCAGGATGGCCATCGAAACGTTCGGCGTCGGAACACGAATCGCGTTGCCGGTCAGCTTGCCCTTCAGCACTGGCAGTGCCTTGGCAGCAGCGGTGGCGGCGCCGGTTTCGGTGATTACCATGTTCAGCGGCGCGGCACGGCCACGGCGGCTGCCCTTGTGGAAGTTGTCGATCAGGTTCTGGTCGTTGGTGAACGAGTGAACGGTTTCGACGTGGCCGTTGACGATGCCGTACTGGTCGTTGATGGCCTTGAGCACCGGCACGATGGCGTTGGTGGTGCAGGAGGCCGCCGAGATGATCTTGTCATCGGCAGTGATGTCACCGTGGTTGATACCGTGCACGATGTTCTTCAGCGCGCCCTTGCCAGGTGCGGTGAGGATCACGCGGGCAGCACCCGGGCAGGCCAGGTGCTGGCCCAGGCCGTCGGCGTCACGCCATACGCCGGTGTTGTCGACGATGAGCGCATTGTCGATGCCGTACTGGGTGTAGTCGACTTCGCTCGGGCTCTTGGCGTAGATAACCTGGATCAGGTTGCCATTGGCGGTGATGGTGTTGTTGGCTTCGTCGATGGTGATGGTGCCATCGAACGGGCCGTGCACCGAGTCACGGCGCAGCAGGCTGGCACGCTTGACCAGGTCGTTTTCGGCGCCTTTGCGCACGACGATGGCACGCAGACGCAGGCCGTCACCACCACCGGTCTTCTCGATCAGGATGCGCGCCAGCAGGCGGCCGATGCGACCGAAGCCGTACAGGACAACGTCGGTGCCTTTGCGCGCCGAAGCGTTCTGCTGACCGACCACGTCGGCCAGCTCTTCACGGACGAACTGCTCGGCAGTGCGGCCATTGCCTTCCTGCTTGAACTTGTTGGCCAGCTTGCCCAGGTCGACCGATGCGGCGCCCAGTTTCAGCTCGCTCATGGCCTTGAGCAGGGGGAATGTCTCGTGGACGGACAGTTCGGTTTCGTCGGTTTGGCGGTGGCGCGCAAAGCGGTGCGCCTTGAGGATCGAGATAACCGAACGGTTGATCAGGCTGCGGCCATAAATCGAGCTCACCACATTGTTATTGCGGTAGAGCTGACCGATAAGCGGGATCATCGCTTCAGCCAGGGCTTCACGATCAATCCACTCACCAAGACACTGGTCGGGCTTCTGAGTCACGGGAACCTTCCACATGTAGGGACAGAAAAAAGGGGCTACATTATGACGCCCCAACGCGGAACCGGCAATGAGTGCCTGTCACAGTGACGCAAGCCAGCGTTCATGCCCTTTCGAGCCTGACAGCCGGCACTGTCACCGGTACAATCGGTCTCTTTGCCGCAACGCTTGGAGTGCAATCTCCCGTGTCAGTTCTGCGCCTACCGCAAATGTCGGCCACGGCCGGCAAACAAACCTGGGGCAACCTGCCCGGTGCCGCCCTCAGCCTTGCCATCGCCGAAGCCGCCAGCAGCGCTGGCCGCTTCACCCTGCTGCTGACGGCCGACAGCCAGGCCGCCGACCGTCTGGAGCAGGAGCTGCGCTTCTTTGCCCCAGACCTGCCAGTGCTGCCGTTCCCCGATTGGGAAACCCTGCCCTACGACCTGTTCTCGCCGCACCAGGACATCATCTCCCAGCGCATCGCCAGCCTGTACCGCCTGCCGGAGCTGAGCCACGGCATCCTCGTGGTGCCGATCACCACCGCCCTGCACCGCCTGGCACCCACGCGTTTTCTGCTGGGCAGCAGCCTGGTGCTGGATGTGGGCCAGACCATCGACGTGGAACAGATGCGCCTGCGCCTGGAGGCCAGCGGTTACCGTTGTGTCGACACCGTCTACGAGCATGGCGAGTTCGCCGTGCGCGGCGCGCTGATCGACCTGTTCCCGATGGGCAGCAAACTGCCCTACCGTATCGACCTGTTCGATAACGAGATCGAGACGCTGCGCACCTTCGACCCCGAGACCCAGCGCTCGATCGACAAGGTGGATTCGGTGCGCCTGCTGCCGGCACGCGAATTCCCGATGCAGAAGGAAGAAGTGACCCGCTTCAAGGCACGCTTTCGCGAGCGCTTCGACGTCGACTTCCGCCGCAGTGCAATCTTCCAGGACCTGGCCAGCGGCATCATCCCCGCCGGTATCGAGTACTACCTGCCGCTGTTCTTCGAAGAAACCTCGACCCTGTTCGACTACCTGCCGACCGACACCCAGGTGTTCTCGCTACCCGGTGTGGAACAGGCCGCCGAGCACTTCTGGAACGACGTGCGCGGGCGCTATGAAGACCGCCGCGGCGACCTCAGCCGGCCGCTGTTGCCGCCGGCCGAGCTGTTCCTGCCGGTGGAAGATTGCTTCGCCCGGCTCAAGCAGTGGCCCCGGGTGGTGGTCAGCAGCGAAGCGCTGGAGCCTGGCGTGGGCCGCGAGCGCTTCCCGGCGCGCGCCCTGCCCAACCTGGCCATCGAGGCCAAGGCCAACCAGCCGCTGGCCGAGCTGGCCAACTTCCTCGACCAGTTCCCCGGCCGCGTGCTCTTCACCGCCGAATCAGCGGGCCGCCGGGAAGTGCTGCTGGAACTGCTCGAACGGCTGAAGCTGCGCCCGCATACCGTCGAAGGCTGGGACGATTTCATTACCGGTGCCGAGCGCCTGGCGATCACCATCGCCCCGCTGGACGACGGCCTGCTGCTGGACGATCCAGGGCTGGCCCTGATTGCCGAAAGCCCACTGTTCGGCCAGCGAGTGATGCAGCGCCGGCGCCGTGACAAGCGCGGCGAAACCGCCAACGACGCGGTCATCAAGAACCTCACCGAGCTGCGCGAAGGTGCGCCGGTGGTGCACATCGACCATGGCGTCGGGCGCTACCTGGGCCTGGCCACCCTGGAAATCGACGGCCAGGCTGCCGAATTCCTGACACTGGAATACGCCGAGAACGCCAAGCTGTATGTGCCGGTGGCCAACCTGCACCTGATCGCCCGCTACACCGGCAGCGACGACGCCCTGGCACCGTTGCACCGGCTGGGTTCGGAGGCCTGGCAGAAAGCCAAGCGCAAGGCCGCCGAACAGGTCCGCGACGTGGCCGCCGAACTGCTCGACATCTATGCCCGCCGCGCCGCGCGCAAGGGCTACGCGTTTGCCGACCCGTCCGCCGACTACGCCACTTTCAGCGCCGGCTTCCCGTTCGAGGAAACCCCGGACCAGCAGGCCGCCATCGAGGCCGTGCGCGCCGACATGCTGGCACCCAAGCCAATGGACCGCCTGGTCTGCGGCGACGTGGGCTTCGGCAAGACCGAAGTGGCCATGCGTGCGGCGTTCATCGCCGTGCACAGTGGCCGCCAGGTGGCCGTACTGGTGCCCACCACCCTGCTTGCCCAGCAGCATTACAACAGCTTCCGCGACCGCTTTGCCGACTGGCCCGTGACCGTGGAAGTGATGAGCCGCTTCAAATCGGCCAAAGAAGTGGCCGCCGCCGCCGCGGACCTTGCCGAAGGCAAGATCGACATTCTCATCGGCACCCACAAGCTGCTGCAGGACGACGTGCGCTTCAAAGACCTGGGCCTGGCCATCATCGATGAAGAGCACCGCTTTGGCGTGCGCCAGAAAGAACAGCTGAAGGCGCTGCGCAGCGAGGTCGATATCCTCACCCTGACCGCCACGCCGATTCCGCGCACGCTGAACATGGCGGTGGCGGGCATGCGCGACCTGTCGATCATCGCCACGCCGCCAGCACGCCGCCTGTCGGTGCGCACCTTCGTCATGGAACAGAACAAGAGCACGGTCAAGGAGGCGCTGCTGCGCGAACTGTTGCGCGGTGGCCAGGTGTATTACCTGCACAACGATGTGAAAACCATCGAAAAATGCGCCGCCGACCTTGCCGAGCTGGTGCCCGAGGCACGCATCGGCATCGGCCACGGGCAAATGCGCGAACGCGAGCTGGAACAGGTGATGAGCGATTTCTACCACAAGCGTTTCAACGTGCTGGTGGCCTCGACCATTATCGAAACCGGTATCGACGTGCCCAGCGCCAACACGATCGTCATCGAGCGCGCCGACAAGTTCGGCCTGGCCCAGCTGCACCAGCTGCGTGGCCGGGTTGGCCGTAGTCACCACCAGGCCTACGCCTACCTGCTCACACCTACCCGTCAGAAGGTGAGCGCCGACGCCGAAAAGCGCCTGGAGGCGATCGCCAACACGCAAGACCTTGGCGCAGGCTTTGTGCTGGCCACCAACGACCTGGAAATCCGCGGTGCCGGCGAGCTGCTGGGCGAAGGCCAGAGCGGGCAGATCCAGGCAGTGGGCTTCACCCTGTACATGGAAATGCTCGAACGTGCGGTCAAGGCAATCCGAAAAGGTACCCAGCCGAACCTTGAGCAACCCCTGGGTGGCGGCCCGGAGATCAACCTGCGCCTGCCGGCACTGATCCCCGAGGACTACCTGCCTGACGTGCATGCGCGCCTGATCCTGTACAAACGCATTGCCTCGGCTGCTGACGAAGAAGGCCTCAAGGACTTGCAGGTCGAGATGATCGACCGCTTCGGCTTGCTGCCAGAGCCGACCAAGAACCTGATGCGCCTGACGTCACTCAAGCTGCACGCGGAAAAGCTCGGCATCAAGAAAGTCGATGCGGGGCCCAACGGTGGCAAGCTCGAGTTCGAAGCCGAAACACCGGTCGACCCACTGACCCTGATCAAGCTGATCCAGGGTCAACCCAAACGCTACAAGTTCGAAGGCGCCACCCAGTTCCGCTTCCTGGTACCGATGGAACGCCCCGACGAACGTTTCAATACCCTGGAGGCGCTGTTCGAGCGCCTGACCCCACAGCCTGCCTAAGGAAGACTCATGCGTGCCATCCGTTGCCTGACCCTGCTGCTGGCGCTGTTCGCCCCAGCGGCCTTCGCCGAAGGCCTGTATCAGGTAGAAATGATTCTGGTGCGGCAGAACAGCGTGCCCGCCTTCACCAGCCCGTTCGCCCCCGAAGACTGGAGCGCTGGCGCCCCACGCCTGGCGAAAGAGGCCGAGCGCCCCCCAGCACTTGAAGATGAAGCCACCCGCCTGGAAGCCACCGCCGACTACACGGTGCTGATGCACAAGGCCTGGCAACAGCAGGTGGGCAGCGAACCCAGCCGCATCGCCCTGGGCGAAGGCACCGAACAGTTCGGGCACTTCCCTATCGAAGGCAACCTGAGCATCGCTGAAGGCCGCTTCATCACCGTCGAGGCCAACTTCTGGGTCAACCAGCTGGATGGCAACGGCAACGTGCTGCAAAGCGAGCAGTTCAGGCAAAGCAACAGCAACGTCAAGGGCGGCCAGCTGACCTTTCTCGACGGCGGGCACCTGGCGGTGCTGCTGAAGGTGACCCCACCAGGCACGCCGAAAATGCCGGTGATGGACCCGGAGATGATGGAGCAGTAAGCCCATGAAGGACGATGCCGCCGAAATGGTGAACGCCTATCCGAACTGGATTCAATCGTTCAGCAAAGCTGCCCTGCAGCGCGGTGAGCGCTATGCCGAGGAAGGCAGGGCCGAACTGGAAGGCATTCATGGGCCAACCATAACGGCCAGTTGCCAGGGGAGCGGCAACAACCACTACCGGCAACACATCAAGTTGCACGTAGCGGGCGGCCGGTGCCATGTGCGCGGTGACTGCGATTGCCCGGTACGGCAAAACTGCAAGCATTGCGCCGCTGTCCTTTTTTGCGTCAGCGAGCGCTTTTCCAGCAGTAAGGACACGCAAGCCAACCCGGGCGCCTTGTCCGCCGAACTGCAGCACTGGTTGAGCGGCCTGGAGCAGGCCCCACCCAAGACCGACGCGACCGAAGACAAACGCGGGCGCATGGTGTGCTATCAGCTGCAGCTCACCGACGATGCGGGCTGCGCCCTGCTTGTGCGCAAGGGCACGCGAACGGAGGACGGCATCCGCTTCAGCCGCGTCCAGTCCCTTTACGATTTCCTCTACGAGCCACCGCGCTTCGTAACAGACGAAGACATCCGCATTCTGCGCCTGCTCTCGGCCCTGAATCAGGGCGGCGGCCAGGATCGCGGCTACCGACTGAAGGGCCATGAAGGTGGCGAGCTGTTCCAGCGCGCCCTCGAAACCGGGCGGATGTTCTTCGACACCGACCTCCCCCTGCTTCATGAAGGCCCGGTGCGCCACGCCGAGTTTCGCTGGGTACGCCTGGACAACGGAAATTACCGGGGGCGGTGGTACAGCGGCGAAGCGATGCTGCGCTGCGTCATCCCGCTGCTGCCGCTTTACTACCTGGACCTGCCGACCCGTGAAGTGGGCAAGGTCGAGCACAGCCTGGATCCCCACGTCGCCGTACAGCTGACTATTGCACCCGACGTGCCGGAACACCTGGTCGTACCCCTGAGCCACAAGCTCAATGCCCTCAGCCATAAGGTGCCGACCCCGACGCAAGTGCAGGAGCAGTTGCTCGATAACATCCAGCCAAAGCCCCTTCTTGCTCTCGGCAGCCTTGAATACACCGCCTACATGCCGAAAACCGGTCGCATGCAACGGCAAATGCAACACCGCGCCGCATTGGCGTTCGATTATGACGGCTTGCAGGCCAGCGGCACCGACGAAAAGCCGCTGACCCGCCTGGCAGGCAGCACCAGCCAGCGCATTCGCCGCCAGACTCAAGCCGAGCAGGCGCTGCGCAAGGTACTGCGCGATTTCGGCTTCAAGCCCGCCACACGGCAGAGCAAGGCCCTACCCGACAGCGCCGGCGAAATGCACCAGTTGCCTGACGACGAAGCCTGGCTGCGCTTTGCCCGCGAAGGCCTGCCGCGCCTGCGCGAAGCCGGCTGGGACATCGATATTCACCGCGACTTCGCCTTCAACCTGCAGGAGGTGGACGACTGGTATGCAACCATCGACGAAGCGCCTGGCCATGAATGGTTCGACCTGGAACTCGGCATCGTGGTCGATGGCCAGCGCCACAGCCTGCTGCCGATCGTGTTGCACCTGCTGCGCAGCAGCCCGGAGCTGCTACGCCCTAGCGAACTGGCCCGGCGCAGCGATGATGAACACCTGCTGATCGACCTCAATCGCGGCCGTCTCGATGCCCCGGCTTTGCGCGTCGCCCTGCCCTATGGCCGCATCAAGGCAGTCATGGGCACCCTGGGCGAGCTCTACCTGCACGAGGACACTGCAGGCCCGTCCCTGCGCATGGAGCGCGTCGACGCCGCGCGCCTGAACGAAATAGAAGGCCTGCCCCTGCACTGGGAAGGTGGCGAGCACGTACGCGATCTGGGCCGGCGCCTGCGCGATGCCCGGGACCTGCAGGTAGAACCGCCCACAGGGCTGCAGGCCAGCTTGCGCCCCTATCAGCAGCAAGGCTTGAACTGGCTGCAGGCCCTGCGCGAGATGGGTACCGGCGGCATCCTCGGCGACGACATGGGCCTGGGCAAGACCCTGCAGGCCTTGGCCCATCTGCTGCTGGAGAAACAGTCCGGGCGCCTGAATGCACCGGCCCTGGCAGTCATGCCGACCAGCCTCATACCCAACTGGCTGGACGAAGCCCAGCGCTTCGCCCCCGACCTGCGCGTCCTGGCACTGCATGGGCCGGGGCGCAGCAAGCACTTCACCAAACTCCATGAGTACGATCTGGTCCTGACCACTTACGCCTTGATGCCACGCGACCTGGAACAGCTGCGCCCCCAGGCCTGGCACGTGCTGATACTGGACGAGGCGCAAAACATCAAGAGCAGCAGCAGCAAGGCTGCCCTCGCCGTCTGCGAGCTACAGGCCGGGCAGCGCCTGTGCCTGACCGGCACGCCAATGGAAAACAACCTGGGCGAACTGTGGTCGATCTTCCACTTCCTGATGCCCGGCTGGCTGGGCGACCTGAAGCGCTTCAACCAGGATTACCGCAACCCGATCGAGCGCCACGGTGACAGCGAGCGCATGGCCCACCTGGCCAGCCGCATCCGGCCGTTCCTGCTGCGCCGCACCAAGGAGCAGGTGGCCACAGAACTGCCGGCCAAGACCGAGATGGTGCACTGGGTCGAGCTCAGTGATGCCCAGCGCGATACGTACGAAGCCGTGCGAGTGGCCATGGACCAGAAAGTCCGCGACGAAATCGCCCGCAATGGCGCCGCACGCAGCCAGATCGTGATCCTCGATGCGTTGCTCAAGCTGCGCCAGGTGTGCTGTGACCTGCGCCTGGTCAAGGGGGTAGAAAGCAAAGGCAACCAGGCCGATAAGGGCAAGCTGGGTGCGCTGCTGGAGATGCTCGAAGAACTGCTCAGCGAAGGGCGCCGGGTGTTGTTGTTCTCACAGTTCACCTCGATGCTGGCGCTGATCGAGCAGGAGCTTGAGAAGCGCAAAATCCGTTACAGCTTGCTGACCGGTGATACTCGCGACCGTCGCGCGCCAGTGCAGCAGTTCCAGCAAGGTGAAAGCGAAGTGTTCCTGATCAGCCTCAAGGCAGGGGGCGTAGGCTTGAACCTGACGGCGGCGGACACCGTGATCCACTTCGACCCCTGGTGGAACCCGGCCAGCGAAAACCAAGCTACCGACCGTGCCTACCGCATCGGCCAGGACAAGCCGGTGTTCGTGTTCAAGCTGATTACCCGGGGTACGGTGGAAGAGAAGATCCAGTTGTTGCAGCAGGAAAAGGCTGCATTGGCGGCCAGCCTGCTGGACGGCGGGCAGGCTGGGCAATGGCGGCTTGGCGATGAAGAAATCGAGGCCCTGTTTGCGCCATTGCCTGGAAAGCGCGGGCGGTAGGCCAAAGGGGGATACAGCGTAGGAGCGGGTTCACCCGCGAATGGGCCGGGCCTGCTGGCCAATCTCCACCTGCCGCTCACCGTTGCCGCCGCTACCGTATTCGCAGGTAAACCCGACTTGTGGGAACGAACAGGCCAGCGCAGTCAATCGACCAGCTGAGCTTCCTTCAACGCCCCCAACGCCTCCAGCCAGCGCGGCTGCTGGCGATAATCGGTCCGCGCAAACCCTTGCCCACGCATCCGGGCAATCCGCGGCGATGGCTTGACCTTCATGCGCTGCGCCGCACTCAGCGCCAGCTCCGCCGCCGCCCGGTCATTGCACACCAGGCCCATATCACAACCGGCGCTCAGCGCCGCCTCGATACGGCTGGCCGCGTCGCCCACCACATGCGCACCGGCCATCGACAGGTCATCACTGAAAATCACCCCATCAAAGCCCAGCTCGCCACGCAGGATGTCCTGCAACCAACGCCGCGAGAAGCCAGCGGGCTGGTTGTCAACCTGCGGGTAGATGACATGCGCCGGCATCACTGCCGCCAGCTGCCCACTCAGGCGGGTAAACGGCACCAGGTCGGCCTGGCGCAGTTGTTCCAGGCTGCGCTCATCGGTGGGGATGGCCACGTGCGAATCGGCTTCGGCCCAGCCATGCCCCGGGAAATGCTTGCCACACGCGGCCATACCTGCCGCATTCATGCCACGGATGAACGCGCCGGCCAGTCGCGTTGCACGCAGCGGGTCACCCTCGAAGGCGCGGCTGCCCACCACGGCGCTACGCTGGTGGTCCAGGTCGAGCACCGGAGCAAAGCTGAGGTCCAGGCCAACTGCCAGTACCTCGGTCGCCATCAGCCAGCCGCACTGTTCAGCCAGGTATTCAGCATTGTCGTTATCGGCCAGCGCACGCATGGCCGGCAGGCGCACAAAGCCCTGGCGCAGACGCTGTACGCGACCACCTTCCTGATCCACGGCCAGGATCAGCTCGGGGCGAATGGCGCGGATGGACGCGCACAGTTCGCGCACCTGGCGCGGGCTGTCGATATTGCGGGCGAAGATGATCAGGCCAGCCACTTCCGGCTGGCGAAGCAGTTGACGGTCTTCGGCGGTCAGCCATTTACCGGCGATATCCACCATCAGGGAGCCTTGCAGGCTGACAGTCATGGGTAATCCTTCATTGAAGACAGAGAGAAGCCCACCGGGGGGCAGCAGACACCGGCAGACACGCGCTGTTGGCCACAGGCGAAGCCATAAAGGCGCTGGTCAGCAAGGGAAATGTGAAGTAGATCGAGATAGGGCATGGGCGCTAGCTTAGCGGAAGCGCCCCGCCACGCCCAGCCTTCAGGCCTTGGCGGTAGCCGAACTGGTCTTGGTTCGCGGACGCAGCTGCGCAGTGGCCATCGCCTCGTCGGTCACACCGCTGTCAGAGCGCATGCCTGCCGCCAGGAACGGCACCATCAGGCGCATCACCTGCTCGATCGAGGTATTGATGCCGAAGTCAGTCTCGGCAATCGCCCGCAAGGCCTTGATACCGGACATGCTGAAGGCCGCGGCACCCAGCATGAAGTGCACACGCCAGAACAGTTCCAGTGGCGGAATGCGTGGCGCAGCCTCGTTCACCAGCAGCATGTAGCGGCGGAACACCTTGCCGTACATGTCTTCCAGATAGCGCCGCAGGTGACCCTGGCTCTGGCTGAACGCCAGACCCAGCAGGCGCATGAAGATCGACAGGTCGTTGTTGCTACGCGGCTGCACGGCCAGCGCCTGCTCTACGAGCATTTCCAGCAGTTCTTCAAGGCTGGGCTTTTGCTCCGGCTTGGCCTGGCGGCGCTCCAGCTCACGCTCGAGACTGGCGCAGAATGGGCCGAGGAAACGCGAAAAAACAGCCTGGATCAGCGCCTTCTTGGAGCCGAAATGATAGTTGACTGCCGCCAGGTTGACCCCGGCCTTGCTGGTAATCAGCCGCAACGAGGTTTCGGCGAACCCCCTTTCCGCGAACAGCTGCTCGGCAGCATCGAGAATGCGTTCAACGGTTTCCGATTGGGCCATGACTACTCCGACTACTCCGCCAGACAAACAGGTGTTTGAAACATACGTTTCAGCCCTGCTTCTGTCAAGGCTCGGTGACTGGGCGGTCGCCATTTAAAAGCGCCAGCCGGCCCACTGCAAGCGCCACCTCTTCTGTTTATTGCGGCTTTTGGCTTGCAGCGCACTCAGTACTGTATATAATCCCAGTCACTGTACAAAAAGACAGAGCGCTTACCATGTTGAAACTGACGCCACGCCAAGCCGAAATTCTCGCGTTCATCAAGCGCTGCCTGGAAGACAACGGCTTCCCGCCTACCCGCGCCGAGATTGCTCAGGAGCTGGGCTTCAAGTCGCCCAATGCCGCCGAGGAGCACCTCAAGGCCCTTGCCCGCAAGGGCGCGATCGAAATGACGCCGGGCGCTTCCCGCGGCATCCGCATCCCTGGCCTGGAAGCCAAGGCCGAAGAAACCGGCCTGCCCATCATCGGCCGGGTCGCTGCCGGTGCGCCGATTCTTGCCGAACAGCACATCGAGCAATCCTGCAACATCAACCCTGCCTTCTTCCACCCCCAAGCCGACTATTTGCTGCGCGTACACGGCATGAGCATGAAGGACGTCGGCATCTTCGACGGTGACCTGCTGGCGGTGCACACCTGCCGTGAAGCCCGTAACGGCCAGATCGTGGTGGCGCGCATCGGCGACGAAGTTACCGTCAAGCGCTTCAAGCGTGAAGGCAGCAAAGTCTGGCTGCTTGCCGAAAACCCCGAATTCGCCCCCATCGAAGTCGACCTGAAAGAACAGGAGCTGGTGATCGAGGGCTTGAGCGTCGGCGTCATTCGCCGCTGATCCAGGAGGCGTCATGCAGCAGTTCATTCACGCACCCGAGCAAGTCCAGTTGCCCCTGTTCGAAGCATTCCTCGCCCAGCCCGTGCTGCCAGGCCTGAAAGCCAGGGAACCGGCGCGCAAGAGCAGCCAGCCCGAGCTGTTCAGCGAACTGTCGCTGCGCGGCGCCCCTGGCCACTGCCAAAGCCTGCTGGCGCCCGTGCTGCGCGAGCTGAGCGAAGAGGACGAGGCCCGCTGGCTGACCCTGATCGCCCCACCGCCAAGCCTGACCCAGGCCTGGCTGCGCGATGCCGGGCTCAACCGTGAACGTATTCTGCTGCTGCAACCCCGCAGCAATCAAAGCGCGCTGCAGCTGGCCTGCGAGGCTTTGCGCCTGGGCCTCAGCCACACCGTGGTGAGCTGGCTGGGCAACGTCAATGCCACTGCACGCCAGCAACTGCTACGTGCAGCCAGTGCCGGAAACGCACAAAGCCTGAACATCCGCCTCGGCTGATGTTCAGGCTTTGCCTGTCACTTCAAATAGCCTGATACGCTGCTGCACACTCAGTGCAGCACACGCGGCCCTTCATCACGCTCGAGCTCGCCATCCATCAGGCGACCGGCCATCTGCACGCCCACACTGAGCATGGCCTTGGCCACTTCCACATGCTGACCCTGCAGGAACACCTTGGCGTCTTCCGAGAAATCCAGGGTTACCAGAGAGCCCTCATCCTCGGCGCGACGAAGTTCGATGCGGCCATCAGGCAACTCGACAATTTCCAGAAAAGACGTAGACATAAATGGCAGTTCTCCGCGAAAGGCGATTATTGTACCAGCCGTTGCGTCTATCAGCACTCACTCAACGCGTCGCGGAAACGTCTCACCAAACTTTTGAGGTCGTTGCGCCAGCTTTCCAGCTCGGCACGCGACAGCGCTGGATGCTCAGGCTCATCAAGATTGACGGCTTGAATCAGAGGCTGGGTAACGTCGGTTTTCGGCGCTTTTCTGGCGACCGGTGGTCGGAACAAATCGGCATAAGCACCGAGCATTTGCGCCAGCCAGGTTTCGCGTTGGCGAGCCAGCTCCAGCAACTCGGCCACTTCCGGGATGGCGATACCGTTCAGGGCATCGTCGGCCAGGGCTTGCTCTACCGTTGCGACGACCGGCAGGCGATAGAAGCCCCCGATTTCATGGCACAGCCCCAACAGAGCGCCATACAGGTGGAACAGCGCCGACTCGCGCTCAGCCTGGACCAGGCCTTGGGCATTCATGGCCTGGCTTTGTTCAGCCTTGGCCATGGACTCGAGGGCGAGGCCGGCGAAGAACAGTTTCTGGTTGGTGCGGGTGTAGAGTTCCTGGGCCATTTCAGTGCCCTCCCATAAGGCTACAAGGCGGATATCTGCATCATAAATGATT
>NZ_BCBP01000078.1:0-41281 GCF_001753955.1 Pseudomonas sp. NBRC 111139 | reverse complement strand
CTTGGGGATGTCGTGAGCGTCCCTGCAGATCTACACATCCTGGACGTGCAAGCGGCGTGAGCCTTTGGTATGCCGGCGCCATGCACCCAGCGCTAGGGGAGAGGCCGCACGTCATACATGTCCGTGTGGGCCATCTCCACCTACAAACTTAACGCACATGAGGTGCCGCACCATGACTAACCCAAACCAAGCAGTAGCAGTCTCCACTGAAGGCCGTGTACCAGCTGATTGGAAGGCTCCTGACTTCTATCAGCCATTGGACCTAATGCGCGCCAAGCTGGCTTTCCAGTTCGGCGATTTCGCACATCTTGTGCTCAGTCAGTTCGAAAAAGCGAAGACAGCATACATGGGTCGCGATATGTCGCAGGCTCAGTTCCCCCGCACTGGCGAGGAGGCGATGATCGAGCTTGAGGTTCGAACTCAAACCCTGCAGTGGGTTGTTGAAATGGCCGGTCTGACAGGAAAAGCTGCCGACTACGCAGCCAACCGCTATCACGAGGACACCGCGTTCTTGCTGGTCTACTCGATGCCAAACGAAGATGGGCTCCAAACGTTCCGCTGCGGTGGTGGTAGCCCGGGCGCCGCTCTTGCTCAATTCGCGCAGCAGAATCCAGACCGAGTTCAGCTCGTGCAGGAGATCTACGTGGACAAACGAAGCCTTCAGCCGGAAGCGGCATAACGATTCACCCAAACCCCACCGCCTAGCGCTGGGGTTTTTTTACGGCTGCAGAAAACCCGGACGTTCGGGCGAAAATTTATTTCTGCATGCATAACACGTATGTGTAATTTTACTGTTGTGCGTTTCGGATACTGTCCGTAATATCGGTGCGTGTGAAAATGACAGCATGGTGCCATCAACCTGCCGTATCGATCGTCGAGACGCTGGCGCCAGGCACATTGACCCAACCAATCACGAGGCCCAATCGATGACCCCTCAGGAACTGTTGCAACAGCCCGACGACCAGTACATGAACCCTGAGCAAGTAGCGTTCTTCAAAAACCTGCTGGTGAGCGAAAGCGCTACTGCCACGGAGCGGATCGAGCAGCTGCGCATCGACCTGACGGGCTTGGAAAAAGCTCCTGATGAAGTCGACGCAGCACTGATCGAGCAAGAGCGCCAGTCCATCCTGGGCAGCATCGAACGCGAGAACCAAAGTCTGCGCGATATCAAGCAGGCTATGTCTGCCATCGCAGACGGTAGCTACGGCTGGTGCGAGGACACCGGTGAGCCAATTGGCCTCCGTCGCTTACTCTCAAATCCTCGCTCGCTCTTGACTGTCGAGGCCAAGGAGAGCCGCGAAAACAAATCCCGGCACCTTCGCGCAGCGTAATCACTCTTCACCTGAGTCGTCGCCAGCCCCCGTCATACTGAGGTTAAACCCATGCCCAAGTCCCAGCCCCGCAATACATCCCGCACAGCGGATAAATTCGTGATCCGCTTGCCTGACGGCATGCGAGCGAAGATCGCCGACATTGCGAAAGACCATCACCGCAGCATGAACTCCGAAATCATCGCCCGCCTTGAGTTGAGCATCGAGCAGGATGAGCACGGCGACCTAACAGTGCGTACGCTGGCGCAGGTTACCCGGCGTTGTGAGGAGCTGGAGCGTGAGCTAGCGGAGCTCAAGGCTACTCTGGGCAACGAAACTCACAAGCCAGGTCTGCAGCAGCCGCCACGACTGGCGATCGCCAGCGCGCAGTGAAGGACGACCGCCATGGGGAACTTGCTTGATGTAGCTCCGGGCGCAACTGGCGCCGGCACTGCCGACTTTGCTGCGTTGCTCTTGAAGGCTGCCCAGCGGTATTTCTACTTGCGTGGCCCCGCCCTCAGGACCGGTAAAGCGAACACCCCAATGGTACGTATGGGTATCGACACACTGCTGAGCGGGGGCTCGCTCGATGCGGAGGTCGACCGGGCGATGATCGAAGCGCATGCCGCGGGGCTCAGTGTTCCACCAGGAGCCAGCGGCCATGCCGGCAGCCATCAGTTCTCAGCCGCTGAAGCGGTGTTTTTGCGAAAGCTGCTCGCAGCGCCTCAACCAGCGCAGGCGGCCCAACTCTTGAAGTATGCGACCGCGGTAGGGGTGCGTGACACAGCGAATCTCTTTGCCAACTACATCGCGTACATGAACTCTCCGATGCCCTGGCTGCAGCAGACGGCCAATGAAGGCACCCTCGCAACTTTCAGCAGCTCGCCATCCGCCCGTTTGGAAAATGCGCCTACTGGGAGCCAGCGGGCTACTGAGGGGAGCACGCGTCGGACCTGGTCGCTGGAGGCTCCGGAAAGTGCCGGTCAGTTTTGGAACTGGAGTGGGAAGGAGGGCATCGATGCCTCGTTGTTGGTGGTGACCTGGTCGTCGGACTTAGGCAAGTTCTGCGTAGAAGGGGCACCTGGTACAACGCGACCGATCAGTTGTGAGGAGTGGGGAGGATGGTGGGCTGAGCTCGACCGGCCTAACCCTGCCGAAGAGATCGGTTGCCTTCGCTACGCGTCTGCCGGCTGATCGTCAGCTCACCTTGCCCCATCAGAAAGCACTCAGGTGCCTCAACCTCAATCATTCAAGACAGTGCTCATGAGGGCGCTGTCATCACCGACATTACCTAACAAGGCATGACCATGTGGTTTAAGAATCTGACCGTTTACCGCCTGACCCAAGATATTGAATTTGCCGCGGATACGCTCCAAGCCGCCCTGGCGTCGAAGCCGGCACGGCCGTGCGGCTCGCAAGAGCTGGTCACCTATGGCTTCATCGCGCCGCTGGGCAAGGGGGAGGATGCTCCACTCGTTCACCAGAGCGGGAATTTCTTTCTGATCAGTGCTCGGAAGGAAGAGCGCATCCTGCCGGCAAGCGTGGTCAATGATGCCGTGAAGGAGAAGGTCGAGGAGATAGAGAACGCTCAGCAGCGCAAGGTCTACAAGAAAGAGCGTGACCAGATCAAGGACGAAACGATCCAGGCCATGCTGCCGAAGGCGTTTATCCGTCGGAGTGTGATCACAGCGACCATCGCGCCCAAGCTCGGGCTGATTATCGTCAACAATGCGAGCGCCAAACGTGCTGAGGATCTGCTCTCCACGCTCCGTGAAGTAATGGGATCCCTGCCGGTGCGCCCGGTGACTGTGAAGATCGCCCCGAGCGCGACCCTCACTGACTGGCTCAAAACCGGCCAGGCGAGCGAAGGCTTCTACGTCCTGGACGAATGTGAACTGCACGATACCCATGAAGAGGGGGGGTCAGTTCGCTGCAAGCGGCAGGATCTCACCAGCGACGAAATAAAAAATCACCTGGCAACTGGCAAGGTCGCGACCAAGCTTTCGCTTGCTTGGCAGGACAAATTGTCATTCATTCTGGACGACAAGCTGGTGATCAGACGCTTGAAGTTCGAAGAGTTGCTTCAGGAGCAGGCTTCCCAGGATGGGGGAGAAGATGCCCTGGCGCAGGCTGACGCCACGTTCGTGTTGATGATGATGACCTTCGCCGAATTCCTCCCGGCTCTGTACGAGGCGCTGGGTGGTGAGGAAGTGCCGGCGTCCATCTGAACCAAGCAGGACCCCAAGCCTCCGCTATAGCGGGGGCATTTTTTTGCCCGAAAAAAGTATGGAGCCTTGTTCCGCATTCCAGGTGTGTACGGACAACCAGTTTGTCATTTCCCCGTTCGGGCTCAGTCCCCGTCAGGGGAGCTGTGTCGACTACTTGGAGCAGCATAATGACCACCATCATCAACGCAAAAATTGGCGAATCGAAAGGCGTTTCACGTGTTTTCATGGAAGGCCGTCACCTGCTGACAGCGGGTGTTCAGATTGGCAATAAATACTCGATTAAGTCTGACAAGGTTGCCCGACGTCTAGAGCTAATTGAGGTTCAATCCGGCTTCGCCGGAAAGTGCATCAGCGTATCAAAACGTGAGCGCAATGGGGTTGTTCATCCAGTAATCGACCTGCGTTCAGAGCAAATTCGTGAAGTCTTTGAAGATGATCATAAGGTCCGCGTTGCGATTCGTCGTGGCCGGATTGTGATCACTGCTTTGCAGATTCAAACCAAGATCCGCGAGCGCCTCAAGCGCATGAAAGAAAAGTTGGACCGTGGCCAGAAGCTCGCTGTATGTAGTCTTTTTCATGGCGGTGGGATCTTAGATGCCGCAGTGCACTCTGGCTTAATGCGGTCGGGTGTAGGCTCGTTCTTACAAGTCGGTGTTGAGCTAGAAAGCGAGTATCTCGACTGCTCAATGCGGAATAACACTGAAATTTGGACAGAGGATTCAATTGCGATCAACTCTGATGTTCGGGATGTGTATCTAAGTGAAAATACGCCGCAATGTGAGGTTTTGCTTGGAGGGATTCCGTGTATAGCAGCGTCAAAGAGCGGTAAGGTTAAAAATAAACTGACTTTTGCAGAGGAGCATGCTGACGCAGGCGCGCTTTTCGTGGACTATCTCAACTGGCTCCGTCATGTCAATCCTTGTATTGCGCTGATTGAAAATGTTGGGGAGTACGCAAATACAGCTTCCATGGCGGCTATCCGAAGTGTGTTTATCTACCTCGGATACAGAGTTCATGAAGCAGTCCTTGATGGATGGGACTACGGGACGCTGGAGCACCGGAAACGCTTGGTCGTTGTGGCAATAACTCCCGGTATTGGGGACTCTTTCTCGTTTGAAAATCTGAAGGTGAACAAGGTGAGAGAGACATGCATCAATGCAATACTTGATGACATTCCTCTCGACGACGAATCTTGGAAATCCTATGAATACTTGGCAACTAAGGAGAAAAGAGACAAGGCTGAAGGCAAGGGTTTCGCGAGGCAATTACTAACAGGAAATGAATCTGGTTGTGGCACGCTTGGGACGGGCTACAAGAAGGGCAGAAGTACCGAACCCTTCATATTGCATCCCGAAAATCCAGGACTCAGCAGGCTCTTTACTAAAGCGGAACATGAAAGGCTCAAAGGCATTCCTGCAGGGTTAACCGATGGGGTTTCTGAAACGATTGGTCATGAAATATGTGGTCAGAGCGTCTGCTTTCCTAAGTTTGTTTCAGTGGGTGAGGAAATAGGGCGGGCACTCATGTCATCCCGCAATAACGTGGTTAACTTTCCGTCGCGATCAGCTCAAGCCAGCATGGACGAGGCGGTTTGCGCGGAACCCGAGAAATTCCAAACTGGATCACTGGCTTTACTGATCTGATTGGTGAGGTGCCGCCTTAAACGCTACTCAAACCCGGTTCGCTTAGGCGAATCGGGTTTTTCTTTGCTCGATGAAATTGTTTCAGGCGCTTGATGCCGTCAACCTAATTTGCTATACATTAGTCACTAGTTTTCCCAGAGAGGGGGCGAACATGAAATCGATGACTTTTACTTCTGAATTTCTGAGTGCTGCAAAACAGGCTCCGCGCATCTATTTTGCGCCTCTGGTGGGTGCTTATAAAGCCATCAAGGCTGAAATGGCCAAGGCCGGCGGAGGCGACCGCTCAACCAAGACCACCCCCAAGCACTGACCTTCACAAAGAACCCGCCGATCGAGCGGGTTTTTTGTGCCTGTGGTTTACTGGTTTCTGTGAAGCATCCCCTTGGAGCAAGTTAACTTTCAGGGGGCCATCATGCTTCTCGCAATCAACGATCCTGCAGTTCAATCCGCTTTGATAAATGCATTTGCAGCTGTCACCAGTACTGTCCTGGCTGCTGCCTCGGCCGCTCTGATCGGAAAGAAATTTTCGGACCGAAAAAAACTGGAGCAGTCCTTGGAGCTGTGTCAGAAGGACGTCGAATTCTTACTCCAGGTGGAGGCAGAGCATGTCGAGCTCCACAAGGAGCGGGGTGACAAATCCAACAAGCTGAAGGTCCGTGAGAGAGTTAGGGATCTCGGCTTCTCGTTCTCAGGCAAATTCACACCAGGTCGGCTGCGGCAGGCCCGGCAGAGCTGATCGAGATGTGTCCACCCATCAACCCAGCCAGGCTATGCCTGGCTTTTTTGTGCCTGCCGATTACAGACCCGCGTTACGCATCTCCAGGGGCTAGGTCTACCGCAAGAAGGCCTATGGGATTTCTCAACGACCGCCCCAGGTCCTTTCAGGAGTAACAGATGTCCAAAACGCACAAAAAACCTTGGTGGAGCCCGATCGCTCACTTCGGAGCCCATGGCTTCGTCGGTACTATCATCTTCTTGATCATCATGGTGCCAGCAGTCTTGCTCAACCATTTGGTCCAATACTTGGCTAAGTTTGGGATAAGCGATTTCACCTTGCTAATTCTCGGGCTTCTCGAACATGCCATTGTGCTTGTAGATGCTGGTCTTTTCTTCGTCTTTATTTGCATTGGGGCAGCCCGGGCAATCAAGGAGTTTGCTGAATGAATCAATCATTTGGGTCTGAGTTCGCTAACGCTGCAAGGCAGGCACCACGAATCTTCTTCGCGCCATTGATGGGGGCTGTAGCTGCCATCAAAGATGAGTTCAGGCGCGTGAAGTACGGTGCAGACCAAAACAGCAAGCCGCTGCAATCCAAATAAACGCTCAGCAGAGCTACCTATAAAGTAACGCTAAATCCGACCCACCATCCTAGATGGTGGGTCTTTTTTTTGGTTCTGATTTTCGGTGCCGCCGTGTCCTCCCAGGCGCTGCTTGCGGGCAATGAGCGGCAAGAGGCTGGAAGATTTGCACCGACTCTATAGCCGTATGCGTACGCGTTATGTATTCTTGTACCTGGTAATTTCTTGGAACCGATAGGAGCGTTCAATTTGGCCAACACACTCGAATTCGAGGTCGGCGCCGGCTACGAGGTGGCCAACCCACCCAAGCTTGCTGTTGGTGACGATCAGCACCACCAGCTCTCTCGTTTTTTCACTGTGCTGGCCACCGACGAGCACGGGGTGTCGGTGTATGACGGGTGGTACGGTGAGGGTTTTTCGAGCTTGCATCTCCCGCATGATGTCCTTGCGCAGCTTGACGTGACGAGGCTGCCGTCCCGAGGTGAGGCCGGAGCTGCGGACTTGGCCAACGCTATCGCTACCTCAGCCGCCGCTGCCATCGAGCGCCGTGACCAGGTGAAGGAGCACGGTGCTGCTGAGCAAAGCGTGCACGCCTCGCAACGATTCTTCGTGCAGTTCTTCTCCGGCCAGATCAGGGGGCTCGCCTCCAAAGGGCTGATAAACCCAGACCTTGCAGTTCAGATGATCAGCCTGTCGACCGGGGTGGAGCTTACTGTCGGTGAATAGTCGAGGGCGATTCTTCTCTCTGCGCATCGCTATAGCTGCCGTTGCCACTGTCTGCGCTGTTGCTGCTGTCGGCCTGATCCTGTTCAAACCTTGGGCCCAGCGTGGCTTCGAGGTAGCAGCAGCTAAGCCGGTGGGGCGGTACTGCCTGATCAAGCCAGGTGAGCACCGGACCCATTGCGAGGGCGAGGATACCGGCCCCAGGGACCCAGTATTAGCAGCCATCAAAACCATGTCTCAACAAGGGGGGCGGCCGTGATGCCACCTCTCGCCAGTCAAATCGTACTACCTGTTCTGTATCCAACCCAACCTGAGGAACCGCTATGACAATCACTACCGACATGCTCGCTCGTATCGCCGTTGTGGTGCTGGCCGTAATCATTTCGATCGCTATCAACCGCCGCAAAGCTCTTTTCACTGTGAAAAACGCCTCTGGCCCTGAGCAGGTCCAGGCCATTCAGGGCTTTGCTGACCGTTCGCTGCGCGATGTCAATATCCTGATCCAGAAGCTCGGCCCTCTGCGCAGCCGCACTGGCCGTGTGTTTCTACTCGATCTTCATCCCGCTGTAAGCCTGTCCTGGTCGATGGCCAAGGCCTCGGTTCATATCTGTGAACTGAGGCCTTTTTTGTGGCGGCATCATGACATCGAATGGCTAGAAGTATTTTGATTCATCCAGTATTATGCGTACGTGTTATAAATCAAATCTAGGAGCTTGAGATGCAGCAAATCCAATTCTGGGCCATGCGGACGTTGAACATTGTTGGCCAAGTGCCGGCAGCCTTAGCACTCGCGGCTTTCGTGTTTGTGTGGGCAAAGATTGGCCACATCACCCCCACACTCGCTTTCGTGCTGATCGCGGTCCTGGTGATGGCAGTGCTCTTCGTACAGCTGATGAAAATGGCCGATCGTAAAAAAGCCAAAGCTGAGCAGGCTCGTGCTGGCGCCGGTCTGCGCTGAGCTGCACCATGTCTGCCAGCCTGACGCAAATCACTCGGTGCCGTCCGTATGTGCGAAGCCTGATCGATACCGGCTTCTACAGCGAGATTCCGATGCATCGCGGGGTGGTTGAGCGCGTGGAGCTCGCAGGTGGCTATACCGTGGAGCTGAGCCTTTCAGGGGATGTATTTGATGGCTCTGCGGTGTGTGAAGTGCGACTGGTTACAGCCTGGCTCCTATTGAAGTCAGAGGCTGTTCCGGTCGCTATCCTGGACGGGGTTTTGTTGTCCAGTGGAGAGGGGAAGCGATACTCCTTGGCTGATGCTTGCGATCTGGTCAGCGAGGCCGTCCAGGCGCTGGTTCACGAGCTGGTCAGGACCTGCCATCAGGACTTCGGCGCTGTGCTGGAAGCTGGCAGCGTCTTTGTTATAACCCGGCTGGAAGTTCGCGATAAATTCAGGTCGTCAGAGCTGAGTCAGTCTATCGTCGAAGTTTCACGTACCTGGCTTCGTTCGAAATGCCGGTTGGCGCTTCTTACCCTGCAGCCGTTTCCTCTCCAATACGAAAATACTGCACCCGTTCTAGGCAGCCGGCATTACGAGCCATACTGGCGAGCCCTTAGTGCGGACGTGGAAAAGCTCTCTTCATATTACAGCTATCACTTTGATTGTATCGCTGCGTCACTTGAGTCAACTCTGTTGATCAAGCCGCTGAGCGGATACAAATGCGCGCTAAGCCGGGCAGGGTGGTCGTTCATAGCCGCGGAGTAAACATGCTCGCTACACAGAAGCAGCCTAAAGGCGTGAAGTACAATATCCAACTCCTCATGAACGGATGGGTGGTTGCAGCGCTCTTGTGGACGGTTGGATCCTTAATTGAATTCCTCCTGGAGAAGTTCAAAGTCACCCCTGCCTACAGCTACGGCTTCTGGGTCAAGGTGGTTGGCTGGGCAGTGGGCGGTATCTTTTTTGCTCTGTTCATAAGCCGCTTGGCTATCTATCGTTACCATAAAAAGATGGGCAAATACTTATGAGCCTGTTTTTGATCGGAGTTGGCTTGACCGTAGCTGCTCCGGCGCTCTGTCGCAAAAAGTATCAGGCCCACGGGCCAGCCTGGATTTACTCCCTAGGGTGCGCCGCCGCGGTGCTCGGCCCCTACATTTTGCTTTGCACATTTTTGGACATGGCGACATTGCTCGCGACTGCAGCAGTCCTTGGCCTGCCGTTCTGGGTCTATGAACGGTATCGGGGAGCTAGGGGCCGGCATCACTACACGCAAGGCGTGGTGGCCTTTCTGGTGGAGTTGACGCCTGTTGCCGTTTTCCTGCTCCTATTCCGATCCTTTGTCGCCGAACCATACCTTGTTCCGTCGTCATCGATGCGCCCCACGCTTGGGGTGGGGAGTGTCGTTGTAGTCGATAAGTTCACCTACGGGATGAGATTGCCATTCGTTCCGAAGCCAATCACGCAAGGTCGACCCCCGAAATTTGGCGATGTTCTGGTTTTCCGATTCCCACTCGATCCGTCTAAGCCTTACATCAAGCGTGTGGTGGGAGTGCCAGGTGACCACATCACTTATCAAGGCGGTGTATTGGCCATTAATAATGTACCGGCGGTACATGTGGGCGAGAAGCCATATGCTTACGAAGATGAAGCTAGCGGGAAGCTCAAGCAGGTCGATTATGCGCTGGAGAATATTCACGACTTACAAATCGGCACGATCAAAGACCCTGGTATCAGTGACTTTGGTGTAAGTACTGATTTTCCTGCTATTCCCGGTTGTGAGAGAAATCTGTCAGGCTTGGCATGTACTGTTCCTGCCGATTCTTATTTCGTACTGGGTGACAATCGACCCAATAGCCTGGACAGCCGTTACTGGGGGTTTGTCACGGATAAGGAAATCATAGGTCGTGCCATTTTTGATCTTGATTTCACTAGCGGCAAATTGGATATAAGCCGAGTAACTCGCTGATTCGCAACCAAGGAGCGCCTGTCATGGACCGACGCAAGAATACAACGCCGTGTTTCTCATTACCTGCTTGTAAGGCAACGCAAGGCCTTGCACCCACCTTTCAGGAGAGAAACGCATGAACTTCCATAACACAGCAATCAAATACGCCCAACTCGCAGCAGCTGCAGTCGATTCCCGCGGTCACCTGCTGCACCAGGTGGGATCGTACCCTGCAGGAACGGTACGTGACGCTGAGCTCGCTGAGCTTGAGCAAGCGTATCGATCGACAGTCATCGCCGAGGTGGTGAGCTCCAGTGAACTGAAGGCCACGGCCCACGTCGTGTTGTCCCAGGACGACGAGGAGTCTGGTGCGGATGCAGAGGTGATCGGTATCTGCTTTGACTCCGCTTCGGCAGAAGGTCTTGCCGACGAGGCTGCATCCGAAATGGCTAAACGCATCAATCAGTTGCTGGCCAATGACATGGGCGCCGATTTCGAACCTGTTTCGGTCACGCAGACTGGCCAGGAGCGTATCGTCTCCAATTCCGATGTCGGTATTCTGGGTGCTATACGCATCAAGACTGCTTCGGTAAGCATCGAGGGCAACGGTTTCGGACTGCATACCGTTACCTCGCCAATCATCCCGCATGGGATGGCCAGTTTGTAAACCAGCTGTATGCCCGGGCCAAGTGCCCGGGTTTTTTTTGCGCTCGGAAGTATGGGTTCCATGGGGTCGCACGTGGCGTTGTGCTGATCTATGCTCATCCAGTATTATCAGTACACGTTACGTATCGATAGGGCTCTAGTCATGGATAGCCGTTCCTCACACTCTCTGATCATTCGCGTCGTGGTTGCTCTTGTCGTCGTAGTCATGGGCCTGCTGGCTACCATGGCTGTTGGCGCCGGCCTGGTGGAGATCTCCCCCAAGCTGATTTTCAAGGGAGTATTCCTTTGCCTTGTCGGTGGAGCGCTGCTCCTCATCATTCGCGCCTACGTGGCCGCTCCTGTGGAGCTGGATGACCAGGCTGCTGCAGATGCTAACGGAAGCAAATAGATGTTCGACCTTCATGAAGGGGGCAGCAGTCCCGAAGCGTCAGCCAATATGAGCTCTCGCAATCTCTTTTTCGAATCGGCGGATAGCGGTTTGAGCAATGTTGCCTGGGCCCAGCTGATGGACCAGTTCCGCGACGAGCAGGGCTGGGCGGATACCCGGCTTAGCAAAGAAATTGGCATCAGCATCTCCATGATCCGCCAATGCCGAGTGCACATGCGCCCCTTGCCGCCTCCAGCGCGCATACGCACGCTGGGCGCGATGGGTGTGGAGGTGACCTTGTCGACTCTGCTCGCAGCATTGCCAGAGCCAATTCGAGAGGCAGTGGAGGCGGCCAATCAACAGTCACAGGTGGTCCGCGAGACATTGGTGTATGGTTTCTTCGATCGCCTGGACGCCGGCGGATCACCAGACCTGGTCAGTGCCTTCTTCGATGGTTTGGCAGCGATCTCGGGGCTGAGTGACAGTGAGCAAGCGTCCCGTATCGGCCTGTCCCTGGAGGATTTCATTCAGATCCGCACAGGGCGTAGACCCATCCCGTTTCGTGTCAAGATGGCTATCTCTGGTGCCTACACGTCCAAGGAGCTTGGTCCCCTGATCCTATCGCTGCTGCCGGCGGCCTAGGAAAGGGGAATTTTCACAGCATTCGCTAACGCCAATATTATACATACGTGTTATGCTTCGGAAAGATTCTGGCGGTTGTCGCCGGTGCATTTTCTGGAGGTGTCTATGGCGGCTCACATTACTGCTCCAACCAAGTGCCTTTGTGGGCATGTTGATCTGTTCAGCTTTTCCTCTCCGGGGATGGGCGGGCGCCGGCAGGATCGCCTCTACGCCAATAGCACTCTCTGCGGGGATTGTAGCGCCCATATCCGCGACCTGGTGAAGCCCCAAGCAAAGGGCTTCTATCAGATCAGCTTGCCCCAGCTGGTGGGCCACACTCGTGCAGTTTCCTGGGCCAATTCGCTCCGCCTGGGCCATATACGCTCTCTCGGTCCGATCATGGCTCACCTGAAGGGCAGGACTGATCCAGTGGCGGTTGCGGCGCTGGCCGTCTTCGAGATGCTCTTCAAGATCACTGATGCTCAGTACTGGATCGGTGGCAAGGAGCACGCATTTGGCGCTGGCCACTGGGTGGTTTCGGAGATCGAGCATTTGATGCGCAAGCGTGACCTTTCCATGCACGAGAACTCCCGATCAGCCTATTGCTACTGGAAGGCAATCAATCCCGCAGTCATCCACCAAGCCCGGCAGGAAGCGTCTGCGCTTCTGTCATCGACTCCAGTGTCGACGGGTGAATCGCCGGCAGTCCAACCATTCCAAGCACAACCCCCAGCGGACAGCACTTCGGTGTTCCTCTGATCGGTGCCTCAGGTGAATTCGTGCAAGTAGAGAACTCAATAGCGCACCAAGACTCAGGAGCGTTTCCAGGGCCAGCTCCATCCGACACCCCTTGCTGCGCGGTAGTAAGGGGGGCGGTTCAATGCGCTGGATATGGCTTCCTGGCGAGCCAGGGGGCCATTATTGGCCATAACGAGATGACCCCTTGCCCTGCATGCAATACCGTGTTGTTTCTGGCCAACGCGAAGAACCAGGCCTCTGCGCCTGCAGGCGCAGCCGGCAGCGACATGGCAACAGAACAGATCTGGCTGGATGCGCTCCGGGTAGCTCATCGGGAGAACCCCGGTGGCGTGCACGCGGCCTTGGAAGAGGTCGGTGAGGTGCAAGTCCGGGTACTGGTGCCTGATCGATCGGCCGTTGTTGTTCGTATTTACAACGCCCCCTACCAGCTCAGTGAGACAGAGCTCGATGATGCGGCCGTCGACGCCATCGCGCTCAGCATGAAGGTGAAGATGGCCAGGAGCCGGGCGAAAGGCCGTGCTGGCTGGAATGAAGGCGATACATGCCCTGCTGATTTCCTATCGAGAGAACTGCGCGAGCACGTCGAGAAAGGAGACCCGCTCGATGTCGCTATCTACGCGATGATGTTGCACCTACGCGGGGAGGTCATCTCTCCAGCAGATTGCGCCACTCACGCATCAACCCAAAACGACCCTGTTTGAGTAAGCCCCCATGATCAGACTGACAAAACTGGCCATCTTCGCCATCGCGGCATTCGGCGCTTGCAGTGCCTCTGCTGTCGAGCTTGTGCTTTCTTCCAATGCCAATGAAATCCCTCAGGACCTGGTCAAGGAGACGATTTCATCCCACTTGCCAGAGCAGATTGTGAAGTTGGATGGCGGCTACAAGCTTTACGCCTACCTGGAAACGGCCGACTATCAACCAGGTGAGCGGCTTTTCAGCTATTCGGTGCAGCTCCACAAGCGCGTGGTGGAGGCTGGCACAGGCAAGGTCTACTGGGTTAGCACAGGCGGCGTCAGGGGCCACGGTGTAGCCGTTTCTCAGGATACGATCCTCGGCAACCTAGGAAGTGACCTCGTGGCTGGCGCCAGTTCATTCAAGCTCGATCAGATGTAATGCCAGGTGTAGGTTCACAAAATAGATGACATACCAGGCCCCGTTTTGATCGGCGCCTGGTCATTTTTTTTGTGAAGCGGGGCGGCGTTTCACAGAAAAGTTCACTCCTACCCATCGGCCACAGCTGTTGACCATCCTTGCAAGAGCCTGGGTGCCCATGCGCTTCCACTGCCGGCCGTATCAGCAGTACTCCAGCTGCACCCCGAAAATAGGTCATCCGTAGGGGAAACCCTGGCAGCTCATTCTTTCAGCGTGACAATTAAATCCAAGGCGATACTATGCGTGTACGCGTACGCGTTATGTATCAAATATGCCTATTGATGCTGTCAGCGTTGGAGCCCGATATGACTGCGAAACGACCATTGCTTTTGTCTCTGTCAGGGGTGCTCTCACTGTCCCTGGTCTCAGCCGACTCGTTCAGTTTAAATCTTGTGCCAGACCCTCCTTCGAGCGAACTGCCTACGTACCTGGCTGCATCCGCGGGGGCCCTTTTCCTCCTCGGTGCTTGGTACTGGTTCAACCGGTCCAGAACCACGGCACAAGTGGCAGAACTGCGGATCCAGCGCCAGCTTCAGGCGCTTGAGAAACTGGAGACCCAGGTTGGCCGAGCGGAACAAGTACTGTCCTTGAAGTGTGAATACATGACGCACCAGGTGCGCACTGAGCTTCAAGATGCCCTGTACGCCATCACTACAGACACCATCCGGAACATGGGTGGGCTGCGCCGGCGGGAACTCATGACCGACAAGCAGTTCCGCAAATTGATGGCGCGGTCTGATGAGTTTTTCAAAAGCCTGGAGAAAGCGCAGGCCAGTGAGGTCACGATAAATCTGGACGATGATGTGCCACTACTCATGCCAGATCGGGGCAATCCTCTACCAAAGCCGGTACCTCAAAAGCGTCCTGATGCCCCCCTGACACTTCAAGCTCCTACGGCAACTGCGGCAGCGAGTATCCCGATTCCGGTGAAGCCGCGGCCGAAGGGCGCCAATGCTGACGCAGGGGAGTCGGATGGGGTGCCGGCACTGGCGGTTACGTCAGCTCTCGTTCTGGGTGGTGGTCTGCTCTCCAGCAATGGGCTGTTCCTGGGTGATGATGATGCCCAAGAGTCAGATCAGAACGACTCCCTGGATGATTGAGGCTTATGGATACCTCCACGTCCGCACCTGGCATCGAAGTATCGGCTGTCAGGCGCATCGCTGACTCCAGCATGCAGGGCATTACCCGGGACAACCGCCCATCGAAGCCTTCTGATGCCGGCTGGCGCGTTCGACTGATGAAGGATGGGAAGTTTGTCGCCGATCGCCATTTTCGCGACTTGGCCTACCACGGCCGTTCCCGCGCAAAGCGAGCAGCGCAATGCTATCGCGACGACATGGCCACTGAGCACCAGATCCAGTTCACCCAAACCGTGCACACTGATCTTGCCCTCCAGCGCCATGCAGCAGGCCTGACTCAGGCAGCTATAGCCTCGATGCTGTCCGTGTCACCCGGGCTGGTATCGAAATGGGAGAAAGGGGGCCATATACCGGCTGCAGCTCGATCGCTCTTCCAAGCTGCAGTGCAAGGTGAGCTGGTCGGCGACGCACCGAGCCTGGCCGGTGCAGACATCAGGCGCATCAGGGCCGAGGTTCTAGGGTGGACACAAACACAACTGGCCGATGCACTGGGATGGGCGTACGCCGCAGTAGGCTATTGGGAAAGAGGGCAGCGGCGGATTCCAGGTTGGGTCCAGGTGTACATGCAGGCGATCGATGAGGGCCGTGTCAGTGGCAAGCAGTATTGAGGTTGGTAGCACTTCAACAATTGACGGAGCGATCAGCCGGTGGCGGCAGGTGAGGCCTTTGCACCTTCGCCTCCCGATCGTCTTTTCAGATGGTACTCAATTGGCCCGCTTCGCAGTCGACTGCGGCCAATGCCGGCGTAGTTTGAACGGAGAGTTGGTGAGGGGGGAGGTCACACCTCAGCCGGGCGATCGCTTCGAGCTGGCTGGGCTTGCTGCCTGTGAGGCATGCGCATCGTTCACTCGATTCACGATCATGTGCACGGGCTCATCCGGTTCGGTGCAGCTTGAGTGGTCAGCTTTCGGGGAAATGAAGCGGCACGAGGTGCATACAACTTGGAGGACGAGGTTGAAGGCCATTTTCCGGTAGGCAAAAAAAAGCCCCTACATCGAGTGTAGGGGCAGCCTGGAAGGCATGGTTATTCCTCAGTGTCTTTGAGGTCGAGCTGTTGCTCAGTAGACGGGTTCACGTTCAGTTTTTCCTCTTCCTCTTCCGCCAGGCGGAATTGCTGCAGGATCTCCTCAAGCTTCTGTTGATTCTCCGGGCTCAACTGCGAATAGCCCTTATCCTGTCTAATGTTTTCGATGGCTGTTTTCATCGTTGGAGCTGCTTGGGTAATTGCCTTCTTGATGACCTTGCCTGGAACAAACCTTGGCCTGAGCTTTTCGGTTTTGCCGCCTGCAGCAGCTGAGCGGGCAAGGCCTTGCTCGATCACTTGCAGAGCTTTGGGGCCATGCTCTTGAAGGATCTGAACAGCCAGCGTGAAGGAAACCACTCCGTCGCGGACGTAGTTCCTGATCTCGATAGGTCCGTTGATCATCAAGAGGTAGTCCGAAACCTGGGCGGGCCAGAGATTCAGTTTTTTGGCGATCGCGGAATGGTCATCGGGATGGAAGCGGGTCATGCGTTTGCAAACAACTGCTGTTGCATATGGGCTAAGCGGTGAACCATTGTTGCTGAGCACAAGGTCTGCAGTCATGTCCTCTTCGGAACAATCATCTGCAGCAATGATGCAAGGGACGGTCGGGATGCTTTCACCTTCGGCGACCAATTCCATCGTGGCTTCAAGACGCTGATGGCCACGCTTCAGACAAATTGACTGCTCTCCATTCTCATCGCGACGGATGATGACCGAGAGAGCCGAGTCTTTCTTGAATCCGTTGTCCTTGATGGATTGCTTCAGTTTCTGAACGTTGGCCAAGTAGTCAGCATTTCGCTCTCTTACGTTGTACCCCGGGATGACCTGGATAGTACCTGGCGCTATGTTCCAGAGGTCGCCTGCGGTGAACCGCTTCTTGCCATCACCCTTTTCCATCGCTTTTTTGATGTTGCCAGTGGTGATGATCATGCGGAAATCCAGATCCAACTGGTGTTCGCTGCTGCTGTTTTCGACGGTTGTGGTCATGGCGGTGCCCTCCTGAAGGGTCAGAAATCGTTGAACTTGCTAAGAGAGATGACTGACACCTGCGCATAACCCAGATTTGCCGACACCAGCCATTCGGACAGGGTATCTATCTGTCCGGCGCGGCAATATTACATAACGCGTACGCATACGCGCTAGGTATTATTTAGTGTATTTTGTCCTTCGACTACCCAGATTGTCGAGCGCTGCCCAGCATCGAGGTGCCCCGAGGCAGTGACTCCGTCGACGAGGGATAGCTTGATGCCGACTGAGCTGCGGACGGCTGCTTCCAGTTGGTCAAAGCCGGGCTCAGCCTGGTAGGGTGACATGGCCACCGCGATTGCCCCCGTCACCATCAACAACTCGCAACCAGCACTACGGGTGTTTGCTCCGACGCGTGTAATAGTCAGGTCTCGAATTCCACCATCGGTAATCGCGAGCCCCAGAGCTTCAGGACCTTGCTCGATGACGCACAGAGCCGCAGTGACCAAGCCTCCCAGTTCAGCGGTTGACCGGCTAGCGTCGACCGAAATGATTTTCCGGAATGTAGCGGTGAACCCTGGCCAGGTGTCAGGAGGGGACATCTTCCCGTGTTTTGATGACCAGACTGGATGATGGCTGACCAAGACCCTTGTCACGTCATGGTCGAGGCTGTCCGCAAACGACCAGTGCTGGTCGGCGCCCTCACGAACCTTCGCAACTTGCCACTGGGAGCGGAACGCCCACAGCTCAAGGGAGGACGATTCGTCGATCTGGTAGAAATCACATTTGCTTTGAGCGTGGGTCAGCGCTGGCGCCATCACGGCATCACCATGCCATTCGAACTGATCGAGGTTTTTCAGTCTCTGATTCCCGTGCCAATACGAAAGCTCGACAGTGACCTGGGAGAACCACTTAACCGCTGAGGTGCTGCCGGCCGGCAGGTGGGCGGGAGAAGAAATGCCTTGCTGGGGCTGGCTCGTGAGCATGGTTGATCCTTCATGGTTTTAGCGCGTGAATAATACATGAACACATACGCCGTCTGTATCTAAAAGCAATAACTGCATTTGATCGACGAAAAAAAACCGCCTCGAAAGGCGGTTTGGGTGTGTTCAGCTTGTAGCAGCGGGTGCTGCTGGCGGTGGCAAGAGCTCCTCAACGGTTGCCCCCGCCAGAGCAGCTTTCACCATGCTGTTGATGACGTCGGCGGTAGTGCCTGGCTCTGCTCGTTGGATGCAGGTGCTGTATGAGAACAGCAGTTGCTCACCGATCAGGGGGATGCCGTTCTCGACGGGTTCTTTCTCGTGATCGAAGGTCCCGCAACCATCACCGATCTTCAGCTTAAGGGCTGCAGAGTTTGCACAATAGGCCGGGTCGCAGATGCCGCGAACGTCAAAGCGGATGCAGAAAGCTTCTGCAAATGCGCGGATTCTCGGCGGTACGTTGTAGCTCTGGAAGGCCTCCTCGAAGAAGCCTGGGCGCACAGCTGGGAGCCGTGAGGTGCAGTCGAGGGAAGTAGTGGTCATGAGTCATCTCCTGGTGGGTTGAACTTGCACCAGGAGATGAAGAGCAGAGTTCTGTAATTCTAGAGGGCGAGGGTGATAGCAATTATGGTCGCCAACCCTACGCCCATGAGGAGCCGCCTGTTCCTGTCATCAAAGTAGATACCGCGGCGGTTCAAGAAATACTCGACGATCGTCCACCCGTCCATTGGAGGCAGGGGGATGATGTTAGTCGCCGCCAGGAGGATCGAGCCCTGGGCCGCGACAAGCGTCGGCCAGTTCGGCGTGACGTAGTTAATCCCGAAGAACAGCAGGCCGGTCGCCAGTGAGATGAGAGGGCCGCCCGCAGCGATGATCGCCCGGCGGTCTGAGGGCGCCTTTTCATAGTCGGAGCTGACCACATATGCCCACAGCGGAATCAGACCAATTTCATGAATGATCCCGGATTTTCGGAACGAGAAAAGCTTGTATCCACCAATAATGAGTTTGTCTGGCTTGATACCAAACCGCTGCATCGGTATTAGATGCCCGGCTTCGTGGATCAAGAGCAAGAACACCAGCATCAGCCAAATGACGAAAAAGGCGATGGCGAACATCCCGATGGTTACCAGTGCGTCAGGCAGCATGGTTTTCATTCCTAGAACATGATGCAGTAATTCTTTAGCAAAGCTTCAAAACCTTCAAGTCAATATCCGGATATTTGTCCTGGCCTGTGTACTGCGCAGTACAACTACAATACAGGTCCGTGTGCGTCATTACAGATAGTTATGAAACTACTGTGGTGAACGTATGAATACCTGTTTTCAGCTTGCGGCTTACGCTCGATCTCAATGGGCGTTAGCCGTACTACTCATGAAATCGCCGGAAACCACTCAACTAGCAGCCAATGCATTTCAAGATGCAAAGGATGCTGCCTGGGGATATGGCTGGGGGGCGTCTGAAACCCCTCATGCACTCCTGTCTGATATCCCGGAACTCTTAAACGCTTTCAATGAAGGCAAAACTGCGCTTCAGCAAGATATGAAGCTCGCTGGCTAACTCTAATTAATCAAGGAAACTAAACATGAGCGACACCAAAGTAAGAGTTAATCAACCTGCCGTTGACCTTTACGCTGTTACTCTGAACTGGGTTCAGGAGGATGAAGGTACCTACAGTGATTATGTGCATGCTACCAGCCACGCTGAAGCCTGCGTCAAAGTAGCTGAGGCTATGGCTGATCAGCGTGGTTACGTTGATGAAAATGAAACGCCTGTGCAAAAGCGAGAATGGATCAATTGTCGTGCCTGGGACCAGGTAGACTGCCACTTGGTAAAAGAGAGTTTGGAGGCAGATTTGGTCGCTTTGTTTGGCGACGAACTGTTCCCTGATGGAGTTAAGCGCTCCCTCAACTTGGAAGCCTTGCGTGTGCTGCTCGTTGAGCATCGCAACAGCCTGCTCCCTCCCGCTGAAGTTCCAGCAGTTGAACAGCTGGCCTTCCACTCCGTTGACTCGGGTTTCTGCCGGGTCTATTACAAACGGCCGAAGGGCACTCTGTGCTGCTTCCAGCTCGATACACGTAACACCTTCAAGCTCTACCACTGTTCACGTGATGGTGAGCCAGAGCATGCAATCAGTCTCCAGAACAAGGCGGTAATCGCCTTGCCTGAGGACAATGGCTGCTCTCTGGTAACCAGCTTCCGCGCTTGGTGGGAGCAACAGAACAAGCAGCCTGCTGCCTAACACCAATGATCCCCGGCCACTCTTCGGAGTGGCTTTTTTTTGCCTGCCGATAACCGCCCACAAACAAAAACGCCCCACTACTGAGTGGGGCGCTTGGTGTACCAGTTTCCGATTAGAAACCGACCGACAGGGACAGCGTAGCGACGTCCGAGGCAACGGCTTTGTCGCTGCCGAAGCGGTGGCCGTAGGTGATGCCCACGCGGGAGGCCTTGAACGGGCCGGCAACCTGCAGGCCAACGCCCACTTCGTTCCAGCGCTCAGTGGTGTCTTGCTTCATGTCGAAGCGCGACACACCCATCACATCACCGGTCAGATCGTCTTGCGAGTTGTTCAGGCGGCTGACGTGCTTGATGTTCGCCGAGACGATGGCCTTATTTGCCAGGTTCATGCTGGCATCCAGGCCCGCGGTACCGTAGATGTTTTCTTCGGTCCGCTTATCGAAGTGCGCCGGGAAGGAGCCGCTGGTCTCGGTGTAGCTATCCAGCTTGGTGTTGAGGTAGTCCAAGCCCAGGAAAGGCATGACAGCGATGTTGTCCTGCAGGATGAAGACGTAGCCGACCTGGCCGGATACGGCACGCTGGCTGACATCGGCCTTGCCTTTCGACTCGACGTCGCCGGCACCGGTTTTGTAAGAGCGCTTGATGGTGGCATCGCCTTCGGAAACAGCCACGGCGCCCCGGGCGAATACGCCTTTGCGCAGACGGTTACCGTACTCGACGAAAGCACCGATCGTGTTGGTATCATCCTCGACGCGGTCATCGTTGATCTTGAGCGAGGTGCTCGGGCCTTGGTAGCCGATGCCGGCAACCAGGTCAGGAGTCAGTCGATATGCAGCGGTAACACCGCCGTACACGTTGTCACCGTGGACAGTACCCGAGTGATGAGTCATCTGGCTGCTGACGCTGACACAGATGCCGCTGGTGTCGAATGTCGAGCAGGACAGTTGGTCCTGGACGAAGCCTTGCAGCTGATTCTGCATGGCTTGCGCGTACAGGGTCGCATTCTGCAACGAGTCGCCGAGGTCCAGCAAACCGATCACGCCAGTCGGTGGAGTGGTAGCCTCAGCGCCACCCGCGCCAGTGCCAGTTCCACCGGTACCACCAGTACCCGTGTCAGTGCCCCCAGTGCCACCGGTACCCGCACCGGTTTCGGTACCACCGGCGCCGGTGCCCGTGCCTGCATCGCTGCCGCCAGTAGAAGTGTCCCCTGCATTGGAGGAGCCACCGGTGCTTGGCGGCGTTGGGTCAGTAACAGGCGGGGTGACGACGGGAGGGGTCACCTCTGGAATGGTCTCTTCAGGCGGAGTGGTTACCACCGGTGGGGTAGTGACCACAGGCTCGGAGATTGGGCCGTAGGAACGCGCTACGAACGGCTGCGAGCGACCATTCAGGAAGCCCAGGCCGAAGACGGTGTTGCCATCTGCAGATACCGCAGTGGCGGAGTTCAGGGTGTTGTTGGCCAGGAGAGTGTAGGAAGGGTCGTTATCCTGCAGCCATTCGACCAGCGACTGCATGCCGGTCTCAGCGGTCCAGCGGAAGCCGGAGAAGACAGTGCCAGTGGTGTCCGCGATACCGACGACCACGGCGCCGTTGGCGGAGACGCCTTCAGCCTTGGACAGGGTACCGTCGGCCAGCAAGCCCAAGCCCTTCATGCCGGACAGCTCGGACCAGATCATAGCTTCGCTCAGGGCGAGCGAAGAGTCACTCGCACCGACGATGTAAGTGCCATCGGCACTGGTCGCCGTGGCGATGGATTGCGTACCACCCTCCAAGGTGCCGAGGCTCTCGGCGCTACCGCCGCCCACCCATCGAGTGGCGATATCACCATTGCCGGCGCCGTTCTGTGCGTACCCCACCACCACCTTGCCGTCAGCGCTGATGCCCATGGCGTAGCTGTAGGTGCCGTCGTTCAGGTAGCCCAGCTGAGTCACAGCGCCAGCCAGGTCCCAGGTTACTGCCGATCGGTTGCCGGTCAGACCGTCGTCGGCAGAACCGGCGATGACGCTGCCATCAGCCGAAACGGCGCGTGCTTCAGCTTCGGCACCGCCGTTCAGGAAGTCCAGCTTGTGAATGCCGGCGTTGTTCCAGTACACGGCGGTTTCGTTGTCCGTGACGCTGTCGACAGAGCTACCGACGATGACGTCAGCTTCGTTCGACACAGCGTAGGCGGCGGCATTGGTCCCAAGGCTGGCCAGCAGTTGCTTGCCACCCAGCAATGTCCACTTGAAGGCCTCGGTAGTTTCGGTGCTCGGGTTGAACTGGGCGCCAACCAGGGTGGAGCCATCACCAGAGCCGCCGATGTGCGAATCATAGGTGGTACTGGAGGAGCCCAGCGTTGGTGCGTAGACATCAATGCCGGCGTAAGCGGCATGCGCAGTGCCAGCGTTCATGGCCAGTGCGATGGAGGCGACAAGCAGGGAGAGACGTGGCTTGAAGGGGGTTGCATTGTTGTGCATGGGCTGATTCGTCCTGACCTTGTTAGGTGATATCAATTGGATGGCCGGATAATACTGTCAGGATTGAAAGCAAATCAATATAAATATACATACGTGTTATGGATTGTTGAGTGCTCTTGGAAAGGGCCGCGATTGTTTTGCATGCCTGTGTTGCGCATCTCCCGTCACCAGGTCTTCGCAAGAGACCGTCATTCCCTGTGGAGAAACGTCATGCTGCAAATCCCTAAAGCGCTGCTCGAAAAACGCATCACCAAAGAAACCCTTCACCGCTCTGGCAAGCGATTGCTCAAAGAGATCGCCGGCCGTTTGAAGCTTCCAGAAACGAGCTACGAAATTCGGTCGTGTAAAGGCGGGAACGCAGTCATGGGGGAGGTGATCCTGCACAGCGATCATCTCTATCTGATGGTTCATCTAGGTTCAGATCGAGTGCTCAAAGTGCTCTACCGATCCTGTGAGGGCCGAAAGGACTATTCAGGCGGAATGAACCGTTATGAGTCGGTCTCTGAGTTGGCCAGCACCACTGCGGCTGAGCGATTCATCGCAAAACTGGACACCCTTAATGAGCTGGGCAAGCGCCAGCAACAGCAACAGCACAACCAAGCCGCTTGATCGAGAGGTTCCTATGTCTTCAGTTCTGAAGGAATTCCCGGAAGCCTTTGCCACCCGCATCAACAAGATTCTGGAAATGCCTGATCCGGTTCCTGGAAATCGCGAGAATGGCTGGTTCGCTGGATACGGGTGCCGATGGTGCAAGTTTTCGAAAGCTTGGTTCACCGTCTTGCCGTTTGAAATGCAGCCGGTAGCCGAAACTGTGGCGAGTATGTTCAAGAATGCAGGACTGCAAGATGTGACCATCACTCTTGAAGCCGGCGTGACGCAGGCTGAAGGAGGCAAGGGTTACCAGGTCTCTGCTCGAATCTAAACCGCTGTACCGCCGCTCCCTATGGGGCGGCTTTTTTTTGCCTGTCGTTACAGCTGGCTGTGCTTCATCTCAGACCAAGATGACTACCCAAAGAGGCGCAGCACCATGGACGTAATTGCAAACAACGCAGCTGATACCAAAGAAATGGTCATGACCGAGGTCCTGCCGAATGGCGAGGAACTCAAGCGGCCGTATTCACCGTCGGAGATGGCTTTCATGTTCAACGACGTGGAGATTCGCAACCCCTACTTTTCACCGTGCGGAACAACTGTTGTTGACCCCGTACAGGCGTATGGCTTCGAGGTTTATCACACCGGAGGCGGTTGCATGGCTTTGCGGAAGGAGTTCTGCAACGGTCAATACCTGCTTCTTTCGATCGAGGTGTCCATCGCTGAACCTGAGGAGTGGGATGAGTGCACATTGGGCCTGTATGACGCCGATGGCGATGAGAAAGCCTACTGTGAGCTCCGTGATGTTCCATATGCACAAGTCGACCTGACCGGGCATCTTGATGCCCCAGTGCGCTTGTTGTGCCCGTGCTGTGGTGCTCGTACCACAGGTCGGCAATGGGGCAATCAAGATGCTGGTCACGGTCTGTGCAGTGATTGCATCGAGAAGGTGCTGGCCAAGATGACGGCAGAAGAGTTTTCCAAACGCTACGGGCTCCAGGGAGTTCACTTCGGTCTGTCGCAGTGCGCTCCCTCTGCTCAGTTGCTCGATGAGCTCGCTCAAAAGAAACTGCTGGCGCAAGAAGAGCCGGATCAGCAGGCAGTGGACTCGAACGCTCTCAAGGACCGGTACCGTTCATGGGCGCTGGACAACATCGCCAATGATGATCTGCAGGTCAATGAAGATGCCCAGGTAACGCTGTGTGAAGATGGCGCATTTGTCGCAACCTGGACATGGGTGCCGCGTGATTCCATTCCGGACGTTGCTGATCCGGAAGAGTCCGCTGATTAACGCTACGCAACCGCTCCCTAACCGGAGCGGTTTTTTTATGCCCAGGCGCCGGCCGGCGTTGTAGGTCGCTGTGATGCATCCCAATGCATACGACCAACCTCTCTGGAGATTGCCCATGGCAAGCAAACTAGCACGCGCGGTACCACCCACCATCAAGCCACTGGCAGAAGCACTGTGTGATGGCCACCGGTATCCGCCGGCGGAGATGTTTCGATTTTTCCTAGGGGCAGTGATGGAGCTTTGGGGGTTTCAGCCCTGGTATCCCATACCTGATGATGTCCGCGGTAAAATAGGACGAGTTATCACGCTGTACGATCAGGCGGTGGCCAATGAAGAACCGTTCAAGGACATTTTAGGCCCACTCTACGAAGAGCTGGCCAGCCATGGCGGCAAGCAAATGCTGGGGCAGTTCTTCACGCCCTGGTCAATGGCAAGCCTGATGGTCAGGATGAGCGATGGTGACATCGACCTGCCTCGCGCCGGTGATCTCAAAGCTTACTCAGATCCGGCTTGTGGCAGTGGAGTTATGCTGTTGGCAAAAGCAAACTACCTGCTCGAAACGAAAGGTCCTGGGGAGCTCCAGCAATGGCTTTTTCACGCATGCGATATCGATGGCATTTGCGCTCGCATGGTTGCGATTCAGCTGGCCGCGAATTGTGCCATTCATAGAGTCGAAATCGGGGAGATCATAGTGCTCCTTGGTGATACGCTCAGCTCGGACCCCAAGCAGCAGATCTTGCACGCAACCTCTCCGACGCTGATGCGTTCACGTCAAAATTCAATTCCGAAACTTGAGGTCGCCTCATGAAACGCTGGTACACGATCGCCGCGGCTTTAGCCTTCCAGGTGCTACCGCATGCGGCAAGTGCTTCGGAGGCTTCAGATGCTGTTCTGTCGGTTGCTGCCTCAAAAATGTCCACCGTAGCTCGCATCAACGGCGCCACACGGCCGGTCATCTACGTGGGTAAATTTGAAGGCTGCGACTCGGTCTCGATTCAAAATGCCCCCGGGCGCTTTGAGCACTTCCGTGTATGCGGTAACCAGGTCAGTGCTCGCAACACCGTGTCACCCAGTTGGACCGAAGACGATGGCGCCGGGGATGTTCTCCGCGCAGTGGTCGATAATGCGGTTCTGTTCGGCGCTGCATCGCAAGTGGACCCCAACGGTTACCTGATCGCAGCACGTGCTCTGGGACCTTCCCAGCGCTCGTGCAGCAACGTGGAGGTCATCTTGAGTTACGAAGGTGACCTGGTCGACAGGGCCTTGAAGAGCATCTGCTCTCATCGCCGTTAACCCCCATCAAACCCCGTCCTAGCGACGGGGTTTTCTTTTTGGCGTCATTCAGTGGGGCAACGCCGCATTGCGGGGCGTCTCAGTCCTTGGGGTCCTCGGTTCATGTTGGCTGTGATGCATCTCCCTTCACTAGACCAACACACCTGAGGGTATCGCTATGAATTCGTCCAGCACCGCAAAGGCCTATATCGTTGAAACCCGCGCCACCAACGGCGCAGAAGATACGCCAGAATTTGCATCCTTCAGCATCGATCTGGCTGCAACTCAACGCATCATCAATCTAGCTCGACTGGTTAAAGAGAATGGGCTTCACAAAGTGGAGACGTTTGACAGCACTGCTTCATTCCATCAGTACGCTCCTGGCACTGAAGAGGCGGAGGAGATCGGCTGCGACAACGATGTGTTACTGAAGGCCGGCTGTCTAAATGTGGATGCGTCCAGCTTCTGGTTCTCGGGATTCATCAGACATTCTGACGTCGAGGTTGTCAGCGCACGTCAGCCGATCGCTGAACTGCAGAGTCACTTCCACTTGGCCGGAGGCACAACTGAACTTGAAGCTGGCGGTGAACGGCAGTATCTCGTTACTTGGAGTGCTGATGTTGAGGTTGAGGGGGATCACCATGCGGCAGCCCAGGCCGTCGCAGACCGGTACTTCCGCAGCCACATTGCCGCCGGTGAACAGGACAGCGCGTGCACCTTCGTGGTGACCGCAAAATCTGACCAAAAGCCAGTAGAGATCGATCTCTCGACTTGTCACTCCGGTGAACAAATCTTGGAGTCGGCATGACTGCTGCACTTCAGGCTTTAGCGCCAGCTTGATGCTCGCGCTCCAAACGCTGCACATGACCCGGTCACTAGACCGGGTTTTTTTTCGCCTGGGACCAGTGCATGTGGACCGTACCGGGACCTGCCTGTTCAGATCTGTGATTTAGCGGCGGCATAACCATCGAGTGGATATTCAGGCCAGCCGCTGGGAGGACAGAAGCCCTGCCGACGTTCCTGCTCGGCGAACTTGGCGTGCCACTCGTTGCCCTGATCGAAGACCCAACCTGTAAGCCCGGTATCTGGGAATTGATCATAGGTGAGGTCGATAATGAACCCGTCGACCTCGAACCAGGCGTGAGACTGCTCCCTTTTTAGGTTCGGATGGTCTTCAGCCCACACATACACACCATCAGCACCGAGTTGTTCTTTGATGAGTCGACCTAGGATGTCCGAGGCAGGACCGCAGGTTCCTCGCGGAAAACCATTGAAGGTAGAACCGGGTTTGTCGACAAGAAGCAACAGCCCGCGGCGGGTTGATTCGGCTATTGCCTCAAGAGCTGCGCGGTCGATCTTCGCTTTTGCTTGCATGGGTTGAGTCTCGAAGGAGGGCAGTGTTCGAGGCCCCATTTTTGGACCTTGATGATACGTCGTCAATGAGGTGCACCGCCGGCAGTCGGGCTGTACATGATACGATTGTGCCATCCATAAAGTGCGGGCACGGTTGTCGTTTGATGAGTGGGTTGTATCAGAAATTCAGGAGAGCAATCTGCAGATTGCGCGGCCATCCTGGGCGTATCGTGACACGGGAGTATTCTGGCGAGGTGGTGAGGATCGCCAAGCGATGCCCCCTCTGCAAAACAGAGAAGATCATCTACCGGTTTCAATGAGCCTGGCGCTCGTTCGCTAGCGTCTACCTCAACATCCCAAGCCATGGGATCTCCTCGATTGGTGCTGTTCCAGTTGCCTGTGATGCATATCCCAGAACTAGACCAACACCTATGGGGAGCACCATGAGCCTTATCATCGAAACTCTGCAGAATCGCGTCAATAACGCCACAGGCCCGGAGCGGGAACAGCTGCAGGATGAGCTGAACATTGCGCTGATCAATCATGAAATGGGCGAGCTCCGTCGACTAGAGGGTGGCACACGCTACTGCCTCCATACTCGTGAGCATCAGCCTGCACTCAACATGCTTCGACGTGGAATGCGGCGCTGCGACGTGGTCACCCACTACGCCTACAAGGTGCCTGTTAAGCGCCAGATTGCGGCCGGGAAGGGGTGCTGAAATGGCTGTATCCAAGACTGAGCAGGAAATGCGGGAAACGGTGGCCAGGCGTGGCTTCTGGCATGTCACCGGTAAGAGAGCCTTCGACCTGACTAAGCGTTTGGAGGAGCTCGGCAAGCTCGATGGACTGACGGCCAGCTATGGGTGTCACAACGCCAACGGGGTCTTCTTCAAAAACCAGTGGAACTGCCCTCGGCCGAAGCTGGTTTACGAAGTGGTGGTCCGCGCTTGTGAGCCTGCTATCGCTCCCAGGCCCTCTGTATCCTAAAGCTACACCCAACCCGGCCACGTGCCGGGTTTTTTTCGGTGCCCCGGGAGTGTGCCCGATCAGACAAAATTGGTGAGTTTCGTGGTTCATGTGACTCATCCCCCTGGACTTGATCAACGTTCTAAGGGGACACACTCATGCTCGCAACACTTGAACTGACTGATGGAATGATGGTGATGGTCCAGACTGGTCGCCAGGGGCTGACCGGCATCCGGTGGTCGACCCCATTCGTTGATCGCCTGAACATCGAAACAGATCGTGAGGGAGTCACCTCTGGGCTTTCACTCAAGCAGACCAGCTTCGCTGAGTTCGATCCGCGCTATCACCGCGATGGGCGAAATCAGTTTGTCGCGAAGGATCACGCGCTTCGGATCGTGAGCGGTAGCCTGGAAGAACACCAGCAACGCTTTGAAGCCACGGTCGACCAGCTCTTAGCTGATGGCACATTGAAACGTAGTGAACTCCCTGCATTTGAAGATCTGCTCACGGCGATGACCGCCCTGGCAGCCTCAGAAGAGGTCTGCTTCGACCGGTTTATCGACTTCCACAGATACCGTCGGTTCTCCGACTTCCTGTGTGATTGGCAGGCGGAGAAAGGGAAAGCTGCAGGGGAGAGAGCATTGGATCTCGCCCACCAAAAGCCGGCCCTCGAAATCGCATTCAGCACGCTTGTTGAGTTCGGGATTTTTGGTGAGATGGAACCAGCTGGTCGACTGTGATCACGAAGGGGGATCCATCAATGTCGCATTACCAGGAGCAGAAGGTTGCTGAACTGAAACGCTTGGGCTGGTCTGAAGTCGGAAAACGTCATCTGCCAGGCCCCGGCCGGACACCAGCGAAGCAGGTGTATGAGCTGTCATGTCTGCAGGGAAAACTTCAGGTCTTCGTCTACCCGGCGGAACTGATCTACCAGACCGCTTAACGCTACACCCACGCCCGACCTAGTCGGGCTTTTTTTTTGGGTGCGCCAGGCATGGCGCGTTGCGCGTAGCGCAACCCGCTTGGTTGTGGTGGCCAAAGCGGGTGACTTGGAGGTGAAAGTCCTCTACACACCCGGCAAGGGGAAGTGTTAGCCAGAGGCAAGGGTGTCGTGGGCGACCGCGAATCTGAAGGAAGCCCGAGGCAAACTGCTGGCCTGACGAACAGGAAGCGGATAGAGGCGGCACAGCGGGGTGAGGCGGCCCAAATCGTCAAAGCCCAGTACTTGCACGGGACGCTGTGACGTAAATCCGACAGGCATAAGCAGGAAGGTCACGCGAATTACCCTGGGAGATCTGCACGTTTGCCACTGTGCTACCGAGCGTCGAGAGGCGACGGGACGAGCGTGCAGAAGTCAGCCGAGGCCGTAGTAAGTGGCGGTTAACCGCGCCACCAAGGGCCGAACAGGTTATGCCGCCAGTAGGCGTCACTGTCTCGTTGGTAGCCGTAATGCAGAAATTTCCTACAACGGAATCTGTCACTCCGAATCCCGGCCAGAAGCCGAGGGTGATGCCTGACAGTGCAAAGGTGCCGGCGGCGTCAGCGACGTGGACGAACGCGGAGCCGGACACGCTGATGGAGCGGGTGCTTGCACCGGCCAACCTCAGGCGTGCGTATCAACGCGTGGTTAGCAACAAGGGGGCTCCGGGTGCCGATGGCATGACGGTCGCTGACTTGGCGGGCTACGTGAAACAGTATTGGCCAACCCTCAAAGCCAGGTTGCTGGCCGGTGAATACCATCCCCAAGCAGTGCGAGCGGTTGAAATTCCCAAGCCGCAGGGCGGCACACGGCAACTGGGAATCCCCACCGTCGTGGATCGCCTGATCCAGCAAGCATTACAGCAACAACTCACGCTACTCTTCGATCCGCTGTTTTCGGACTACAGCTACGGTTTTCGTCCGGGCAAAAGCGCTCACCAAGCCGTTGAACTGGCCCGCTCCCATGTGGCGGCGGGGCATCGCTGGTGCGTGGAGCTTGATCTGGAAAAGTTCTTTGATCGGGTCAACCACGACATCCTGATGGCCTGCTTGCAGCGTCGCGTCGAAGACAAGCGAGTGCTTAGGCTCATCCGCCGCTACCTTGAAGCTGGGGCCATGTCGGGCGGTATCGTCAGCCAACGGCAAGAGGGGACACCGCAAGGCGGCCCACTCTCGCCGTTGCTGTCGAATATCCTTCTGGATGAGCTCGACCGCGAATTGGAACGGCGGGGTCATCGCTTCGTGCGCTACGCCGATGATGCGAACATTTATGTGCGCAGTCCTCGGGCGGGCGAGCGGGTGTTGGCCAGTATCGAGCGCTTCCTGTGCCATCGTTTGAAACTGACGGTGAACCGGAAGAAGAGCCAAGTAGCAGGGGCTTGGAAGTGTGACTACTTGGGTTACGGGATGAGCAGGCACCAGCAACCAAGGCTGCGTGTGGCAACGATGAGCCTGGGGCGCTTACGCGACCGACTCAGAATATTGCTACGCAGTGTAAGGGCCCGCAAAGTGGCGACTGTCATTGAGCGAATCAACCCTGTCCTGCGAGGCTGGGCTGGCTACTTCAAGCTCAGCCAGAGCAAACGCCCACTTGAGAAATTGGATGGTTGGGTCAGGCATAAACTTCGCTGCGTCATCTGGCGTCAATGGAAACGGCCCTCAACGAGGGCGCGCAACCTGATGCGCCTGGGCCTGAGCGAAGAACGTGCCTGTAAATCGGCCTTTAATGGCCGAGGCCCGTGGTGGAACTCGGGAGCATCTCATGTGAATCAGGCGCTACCGAAGAGGCTATGGGATAGGTTCGGACTGGTCTCGATACTGGATACGATAAACCGGCTTAGCCGTATAACCTGAACCGCCGTGTACGGAACCGTACGCACGGTGGTGTGAGAGGACGGCGGCTGTGAAGCCGCCTCCTACTCGATCCCGCGGCCGAGCTGCTTGCGTGGTGATCGATGTGCGCCATCTCCACGCACTAGGCCAAAAATCAAAGGAGCAATTCCAATGACCACCGCAACAACACAGCAGTCAACCCGACCGAAAGCACATGCCCTGTTCAAGTTGAATTTCTGTCTACGAATGGCAAAGGAAAACTCGCTCTCCGCTCGTACAGAACCGCACCGCTATAGGCCCGAATACCGCCGTATGAGGAGGGAGTCGATGCAGGATGCCCGTTACTGGCGTGCCCTATGTAGCCGCTTAGATACCTGTTCAGAAGCTTGATCGCAATCACAGGCAATGCCCAGGGGGCCACCATGCTGCAAACCCTTACTGCTGCCCACGGGGCTTCGGTGATCCCAACAGGATTCCACCTAGCACGTGTCGTAGGTGTGAAACCGAAGTTCAAATCTGACCCTGACATGCGTGAGGTCGTGTTCTACCAATGCTTCCTCTCCGAATGTCATGGAGCCAACGGTCTTGAGCCTTGCGAGTACCTGGCAGAGCGACGTTACCTGTTGAGTGCAGCGAAATACATGGTCAATACCGGCCTTTCCACGTGCCCAGTGATCCAAGAGCTGGTGAGGTCGGAGACCGAGGTCAAGTATCTGCCGGCTTAGGCTGGATCATCTCCAAACGCAGCACAGACCCGGCCCTAGTGGTCGGGTTTTTCATTAGTGAAAAGGTGGGGCAGGTCAGGTTGCCCACTAGATTGCAATTCGGATATTATTTTGAGGTTCGACCGTTTCAGTACGCGCATGCCAGATGATCCTCTCAGCTCATTTGGCCTAAGAAAGCCGCCCATTCTCAGGCGGCTTTTTTTGTGCCTGCGATTTAGCCTTGTTCGGCCATATTTCTAGGGGTTGCGAAGCCCACACCGACGTTCTAGGGTTGCAGTGATGAAGCGAGGCCGAACCTGGCAGAGGAATGCATAGCCGCAGATCTGGCGGTGCAGAACCCCATCCACCACAAGCTTTGCAATCAACTGTTTCAGAGGACGAACGATGTTTGATGCAGCCCACTATCACGTGAAAGCCACAGAGCTGTTGACCGCCTTCGGCGTCCACCAAGGTGCACTGAGCACGTGGTCGCTGAGTGATGTGGGAACGGCCAGTCACGGCTATATCCACCACTCGCAGAAGCCCGCAGCCCTCGCAGCATATGCTGCGGTTAACCCTACCTTCGCAGCCGGGCGCTTTCCTGGATATACGTTGGTGGACCTGGTCGACAAGATCCCGAGCCTGGACTATGCGGAATATGCTGCCCTGGCGATCGTGTGCGGGGCTGAGCTGCCTTCTTTCAAGGGTTCAGATGAGCGGGCACGCATTTTCGGCGAGGCCGCCTGGGCTATCGTTGAGAAGTATCAGCTGCATGGGTGCTTTGAGCGCCACAACAAGCCGTTCCAGGCTATAGGCGATCATTACAGTCTCCGGCCCAAGGGGTGTGATTGGGCAAGGGACTACGCTGAGATCCCGGAAAAGCTAACTGCGATGCGTAAGGCGTATAGGGCCATGACCCCGCTTCAGAGGGTGATGACTCTGAGCCTTATGCATCTGTACAACCAAGGTAAGGACAACGTGTTCCTCACCGGCGGTTGCCCAACGAAAATTCTCGCTGCCGAGGCGCTGACCATCCTGCGCGATAACTCGGCTCTCGCTGACTGGGGCCACCTCGTGTCCCACTATGCCGGCTGGTAATCATCGACCTCACGCCACCTTCCAGGATCTCTACAGATGACAGAATCTCCATTCGCCACCCACCGGGCAGTGTTGGTCGACAGCGACTATGCGGCCGCGGGCTTTCTTCAGTCGTTCGCGATGGCCATGTACGCCGGCGCTGCCTACCCCATGGATGCCAATGGCCTGCGTAACCTGGATGACCAGCACATGCAGATCTTTCAAAAGATGGCGGCTTCCTACCGCCGCCATGGGGAAGCTGATCCCGATTTTGTAGACGTGTGCAAGGCGATCAAAGCAAAGCGCGCAGCTCACGCTCTCAGGGTCAAGGGAATACTCGATGAGCTTTTGGATAGCGATCCGGACCAGTACGAGGGCGGTCGACATGAGCATGCTGGAACCGTGAGTGTCTACGAGCGTGAGCATCAGCTGAACATCGAACGTCGCTGGTACGCACCTTCGTAAGTCGTACCCGGCCTGCCTTCCTGAGTTGCACTCCGGAAACAGAAAGGCCACCTCTGCTTACGCTCGGGTGGCCTTTTTACATCTCAACACTGGACGGGCGTTTAGACCGCATCACAGTGGTCACGCATCAACCCCCACACGGCCGATAAAAGCCGGTAGATGGTCAGTACGTGGCTCAGAATATTCAGCATACGCTTCATAATCGTTGACCTCCGTTTCAGGAAGGCCAATCTTCCAACGCCTAACCGGCACTTCAGCGCTTTCAGAACGCACGTGGTGCATTCCAGAAGAGGCCCAGGTGGCCCAACGAATGCAGCAAACCGGCACGGTCTAAACACCGTGTCGAAGGGGGTATCTCATCCTCGGAACATCGAGATTCTCGGGTTACCGAGCAGAGGACATAACCACCCAAGGGCCTCTTGAATTGCAGGTCCACATGCAAGCCGGCGCACCATACCTGTGCCCGGTTCAGAAAGCCTGAAAAAAATTCAAACTATCGTGAAAATGATAAAGCCGCCCCGCCTGCCGCCTTCCACACCCGTGTGACGCATTCCTGCGGTACCAGGTCTTCGCAACACCTGGCTTACCTTTCAGGAGAGTCATGCAGGGGATGTAAGCCGGAACCCCAGAAATTTCCGTCACCCTAGTTGGGTGGGCTCAACACTCGTGTCACCAGCTACCTTCTGGAGAATCGAGCTCGGCCATCCCTCCCTGGACGGGCATCGCTCGACGATGTTCAACGGCTCCCTCACGGGGCCGTCGTTTTGTGGGGGCTATTCCATCCACAAGTCGTCGAGGTTCTTGAAGTTCCAGAGCGTCGGGTCTTCGGGGCCAGTGATACTGTCCTTGCAACTCGTGGCCGCCAGGTCGATGGTCTGCATCGGGATCGGCTCTCTCGAGCGTAGCGAGAAGAACACGCGAACCTTGGGAGTCAGCAGTGATTCCATTCCCGGCTCAACGACAACGGCCAGACGCTGAGAGGACAGGCGAACCAAGGAGCCGACGGGGTAGATGCCCACGGCCTTGACGAAGGCGTGGAAGATGCGTTTGTCGAAATGGCCCTCCCACTTGGCCATCTGCCGCATCGCCGCGGACGGGTCCCACGGCTTTTTGTAGGCTCGCTCCGACGTCACGGCATCATAGACGTCGCAGATTGCGCCCATGCGGGCCAGGAGTGAAATGGCGTCACCGGCCAAGCGATCCGGGTAGCCGGTTCCGTCGATCTTCTCGTGATGGTGCAGGGCAATGTCCACCACCCCGGGCTCGGCCCCGCCTGCGCGCAGCATCTTTGCGCCCTCCACAGGGTGGCGCTTCATGATGGCGAACTCGGCATCGGTGAGCTTGCCTGGTTTGTTAAGCACTTCCAGCGGCATCGCGGCCTTGCCTAGGTCGTGCATCAGTCCGCCGATGCCAGCCAGGCGCGTTTGCTCCTCGTCTAGATCGAGATGCCGGGCCAGCGATAGCATCAGGGCGCAGACGGCAACCGAGTGCAGGTAGGTGTAATCGTCGTGCGTTTTGATGCGTGCGACGCTGATGAGGGCATGAGGTTGGCGCAGCACCGAGGCAGCGATTTCTCCGACCAGCGGCAACGTCGTGCTTGGGTCGACGGCCTTGCCAAGCCGGGCTTCCTGGAACATGTCCATGACTTGGGACTTGGCCGCAAGACAGAGTTTCCGTGCATAACACATTTCGCTCTCCATTGAGGTTGCGCCGTCACTTTTCTTGCTTAGTGGACTAGACGGCAGAGATTGCTCCTCCGACAATTCTCTGGGCTCTGGGCTCTGGGCTCTGGGCTCTGGGCTCTGGGCTCTGGGCTCTGGGCTCTGGGCTCTGGGCTCTGGGCTCTCTGGGCTCTCTGGGCTCTCTGGGCTCTCTGGGCTCTCTGGGCTCTCTGGGCTCTCTGGGCTCTCTGGGCTCTCTGGGTCGACTTGGCTTTTGGCCAAGTCGACCCAGACCTCCCCGACGCCACATTCTCGAATGGCAGAGAGATCCTGAGGCTCGGTCAGCAGGAAGCTGCCGCGCCAGAATGGGTGTCGAACCCAAGAGCCGGCGAGCTTGTGGATGTACATGCCGAGACGAAGCTCGGATACGGGAATGCGTTTTACCAACTTATTTTCCTTTCTGAGTTGGGTGGTTAGGCGTGCGCCGAGGCTGGCACCCAGCGGTAGAGCGGAGGTAAGGTCACGCCAAGATTCTTGGATCAGCCGGAACCGCCGAAATTTCCGTCAGCCGATCAACATGGCTTTGTCTCGCGCTCGGTCGATGCGTTCCTGCATCGCCTGCATGACTTCTTCGTGGGTGTACGACTTGGCGTTGGGGTCGTCGGCCTCTCGGAGAGCTTCCTCGACCTCGCGGGTCATCCGCGCATATTCTTCCGGCCACAGCGCTTGCTCCATGCGCAGCGACGCCTGCCCAAGCAGGTGCAGCAGGCCGAACAGCCGCATGTCATTGGTGGCGACGACGTGCTCTCGAATCCGCTCCTGGATCACCTCGCAGGCCCGATGCGCCTCTGGCGTCGCCGTGCCCTCGTAGCCGGCTGGGAGTTCTGCTTCTTCAGCGATTCGCGCCCAAGCGATAGCCAGCGCCTCGATGGTGGACAGGTTCATTTGCTCATCCACTTGCGCAGCAGACGCTTTTTCAGGGAGGCGCGCTCTTGCGGATTGCGTCCCTTGTGGTTGGCAATGCGATCCGCCGTGGCGGCCTGGCGCTTGATGGGCCAGTAGGAGCGGCCATCCTTACCCATCGACCAGACGTTGCTGACCTGGTTTTCCAGTAGAGGCAGATGGGCGCATAGAGCTTCCGGCGACGCGCTGGCCAGCGCGGTGCGCTCGTGGGTTCGCCAGCGCTGATGCCAGAGTTTCTTGTCCTCGCGCTCGCTACGGCAGGTCGTGTGCCCAACGATGGGCGTTTTGCGGCGGCTGCGGCTCATGATGTGGTTGTCTCCAAGAACATTCAGGACAGGCTTTCTGGGTAGAGCGCCGTCAACCGGGACAGGGTTTCTTGCACTTGTTCCAGCGAGGTCATCAGATGATCAACCTGATCCTGAAGATCCACGGCGAGATCAAATAGCTCAGCCACTCGGCTGCGTGATCCCTCGTTGAACGCGGCCATTGCCAGTTGATGCAGCTTCAACAGGTCGGTGCGCAGTTGCGGAGGTGCGCCGTCTGCGCTGTCATTCAAATCGCCGCGCAGCACGTCCACGGCATCGACTGCACGCAGCAGTGCCGTGGTATCGAAATTCTCGGGAGTCAGTTCGTCCCATTCGTCGTCGGTGATGCGGGCTGCCATCAGGAGAGCTCCGATTAAGCGGTTGCGAGCGTTAGATGCCCGATCGGCTCGGCTGCTGGCCGTACCTTGATTTCGATGTCGTAGCCGAGGCGATTCAGACAATCCATCAGCTTGCGTTCGGATAGATTGGTGAAGTCGCCGCGCATCATGCCCGACACCTTCGGTTGCGGGATGCCCATGCGTTTGGCCGCCGCTTGTTGAGTCAGCCCAAGGGCGCGCATGGCCCTCCTGATCTCGACCACCAGGCCGGTCTTGATCTTGAGCTTTTCAGCGTCAGGCAGTCCAAGGTCGGCAAAGACGTTGCCCGAGCTGCGCTGAACCTCGACGCCTTCAATGATTCGTTTTTGCATTTCGTAGCTCCTGTGCCAATACCTCGGCCACCTTCAGCCGAGCGCGGATGATGTCCATGTCGGCCTTTGGCGTGGCGATTCCGCTCTTGCTCTTCTTCTGGAAGCAGTGCAGGACGAACACCGCTTCCGCAAACTTGACCGTGTATACCGCTCGATAGGTGCCGCCGGCATCGTCTTCGACGACCTCCAGCACGCCGGCACCACCGAACCCCTTGAGCACCTTTGCTGCGTCATCCTGATCGCCTATCTGCGCCAACGAGAGCGCGTAACCGAAACGGCGACGCACGTCGGACGGCAACGCCATCAAATCCTTGTGGCTGCTCGCGATCCATTCGAGCGGTTTTTCTTTGTTTGTCATGACGGAATTTTATACCTGTTCAGGTAATGATGTAAACGCGGCAACCTCAAGGAGGTGTCGTAAAACATTTGTTTTGCGACAGGCTGTCAGCCGCCGCTGTGCTACCTGTGCAACACCCCCTCAAAAATGTACGGAAAACTCTATCGCTATTCACTATTATGCGGAAACCTGTTTTTGATGGTTATCCGCCTATGTTGGTTGGCTACATGCGCGTGTCGTCGGACTCCGACCGCCAGAGCACGGACTTGCAGCGCGACGCGCTGCTCGCCGCCGGCGTCGATCCGCGTCACCTGTTTGAGGATCGTGCCTCTGGCGCGAAGGATGACCGTGCCGGCTTGGCGCGGGCGCTTGAGTTCGTTCGAGCCGGCGATGTGCTGGTGGTGTGGAAACTCGACCGGCTCGGTCGCTCGCTGTCGCACCTGCTCGCCATTGTGACTTCGCTCAAGGACAAGCGGGTGGCGTTCCGCTCGCTGACAGAGAACCTGGACACTACGACGCCCTCGGGCGAATTCCTGTTCCAGGTGTTCGGTGCGCTCGCGCAGTACGAGCGCGCCTTGATTCAGGAGCGCGTCGTCGCGGGCTTGGCCGCCGCACGCAAACGCGGCCGGATCGGCGGCCGGCCGCAGGCGATCACTGGTGAGAAGCTGGACGCCATCGTCGCCGCGCTCGATGGCGGCATGTCTAAGGCGGCGGTGTGCCGCAACTTCAATGTCAAGCGCACTACGTTGATCGAAACATTGACGCGAGCAGGTTGGCGTGGTGCGGGAAGGACGGTCGATGAGCAACAAGAATAAGCTACTCACCGTCTTTTCTGACGCAGAGCAGGAAGCCTTGTACGGCCTACCGGACTTCGACGATGCTCAGCGGCTGGAATACCTGGCGTTGACCGAATCTGAACTGGCGTTCGCCAGCAGCCGGCCTAGCCTGCAGGCCCAAGTCTATTGCGTCTTGCAGATCGGCTACTTCAAGGCCAAGCATGCTTTCTTCCGCTTCGATTGGCATGAGGTCGAGGACGATTGCGCCTTCGTGCTGAGTCGCTATTTCCACGGCGAAGCGTTCGAACGCAAGGCGATCACCAAGCATGAGCACTACAGCCAGAGGGGTCAGATCGCCGAACTGTTCGGCTACCGGTCGTGGGCGGCTAGCTTCCTGCCGCAACTGGCACAGCAGGCTGAACAGATCGTGCGGCGCGACGTAATGCCAGGATTCGTGGCCGCCGAACTGATCGTTTGGCTCAGCGAGCACAAAATCATCCGGCCCGGCCACACCACCTTACAAGAGCTGGTCAGTGAAGCCCTGTCCACCGAACGCAGGCGCTTGGGCGGCTTGCTGGCAGAAGTGTTGGACGAATCGGCCAAAGCTGCGCTGGGCCAGCTCCTGGTGCGTGACGACACCCTGTCTCAACTGGCAGCGCTCAAGCAGGACGCTAAAGATTTCGGCTGGCGTCAGATGGCAGGGGAGCGCGAGAAGCGCGCCACGCTGAAGTCCTTGCACGGGATCGCCAAGGCGCTGCTGCCCAAGCTCGGCATCTCGCAGCAGAACCTGCTGTACTACGCGAGCCTGGCGAACTTCTATACCGTCCATGACCTGCGCCACCTGAAGGCGGAGCAGACCCGGCTCTACCTGCTGTGCTATGCCTGGGTACGTTACCGGCAGCTCACCGACAACCTGGTCGACGCGATGGCCTTCCACATGAAAAAACTTGAGGACGAGAGCCGCACGGGTGCGAAACAGTCCTTTGTCGCCGAACAGCTGCGACGCCATCAGGAAACGCCGCAGGTTGGCCGCCTGCTGTCGCTGTACGTGGACGACAGCGTGGCCGATCCGACGCCGTTCGGCGAGGTGCGCCAACGCGCCTACAAAATCATGTCCAGGGAATTGCTGCAAAACACGGCGCAGCGCATGAGCGTCAAGCCACTGAACAAACTGGCGCTGCACTGGCAGGCGGTGGACGGCCTGGCCGAACGCATTCGACGCCATCTACGGCCGCTGTACGTCGCGCTCGACTTCGCCGGCACGGCCCCCGATAACCCATGGCTCGCGGCGCTGACTTGGGCCAAGAGCGTGTTCGCCAAGCAGCAGCGCCTATCACAACGGCCACTCGACGAATGTCCGGCGGCAACGCTGCCGAAACGCTTGCGTCCGTACCTGCTGATGTTCGATGCCGAAGGCACGCCGACAGGCCTGCATGCCGATCGTTACGAATTCTGGCTTTACCGTCAGGTCAGGAAACGCTTCCAGGCGGGCGAGCTCTACATTGACGACAGCTTGCAGCACCGGCATTTGTCCGACGAGTTGGTTTCGATGGACGAGAAAGCCGCCGTGCTCGCGCAGATGGACATCCCCTTCCTGCGGCAGCCGGTCAGTGCCCAGCTCGATGCACTGGCGGCCGAGTTGCGTGCGCAATGGGTGGCGTTCAATCGCGAGCTGAAACAGGGCAAGCTGACGCACCTGGAATACGACAAGGACACGCAGAGACTGACCTGGCGCAAGCCCAAGGGGGAGAACCAGAAGGCGCGCGAGCAAGCTCTCTACGAGCAACTGCCATACTGCGATGTCGCCGACGTGTTTCGCTTCGTCAACGGCCAGTGCCAGTTCCTGTCGGCGCTGACACCATTGCAGCCACGCTATGCGAAGAAGGTAGCCGACGCCGACAGTCTGATGGCGGTGATCATTGCCCAAGCCATGAACCACGGCAACCAGGTTATGGCACGTACCAGCGACATCCCGTACCACGTCCTGGAGAGTACCTACCAGCAGTACCTGCGCCAGGCGACGCTACATGTGGCCAACGATTGCATCAGCAACGCCATCGCCGCACTGCCGATCTTCCCGCATTACTCGTTCGACCTCGATTCGTTGTACGGTGCCGTTGATGGGCAGAAATTCGGCGTCGAGCGACCAACTGTGAAGGCGCGCTACTCGCGCAAATATTTCGGCCGCGGCAAGGGCGTCGTCGCCTACACGCTGCTGTGCAATCACGTGCCGTTGAACGGCTACCTGATAGGCGCACACGAGTACGAGGCTCACCACGTGTTCGACATCTGGTACCGCAACACGTCGGACATCGTGCCGAGCGCGATCACCGGCGACATGCACAGCATCAACAAGGCCAACTTCGCCATCCTGCACTGGTTCGGACTTCGTTTCGAGCCGCGCTTCACCGACCTCGACGACCAGTTGCAGGAGCTGTATTGCGCCGATGATCTGGCATTGTACGAGAAATGCCTGATCCGGCCGGCTGGCCAGATCGACCGGCAACTCATCGTCGGTGAGAAGGCGAACATCGACCGAATCGTCGCCACACTGGGCCTGAAGGAAATGACGCAGGGCACGCTGATCCGCAAGCTGTGCACCTATACGGCGCCGAACCCGACGCGGCGCGCAATCTTCGAGTTCGACAAGCTCATCCGCAGTATCTACACACTGCGCTACCTGCGCGACCCGCAACTGGAGCGTAATGTTCACCGCTCGCAGAACCGCATTGAGTCCTATCACCAGCTACGCTCGACCATCGCCCAAGTCGGTGGGAAGAAGGAATTGACCGGCCGCACCGACATCGAAATCGAGATCAGCAACCAGTGCGCCAGGCTGATCGGCAACGCGATCATCTTCTACAACTCGGCGATCCTGTCCCTGCTGCTGACGAAGTACGAGGCAGCTGGCAATGCCAAGGCGCTGGCGTTGATCACGCAGATGTCGCCAGCGGCCTGGCGGCACATCCTGCTGAACGGGCATTACACCTTCCAGACTGACGGCAAGTTCATCGACCTGGATGCGCTCGTGGCGGGACTGGAGCTGGGCTGACGGAAATTTCTGGGATTCCGGCGTACAACCCCATCATTCGGGCCGGGCATCCGCCGCAGATGAGCGATCAATGAGCAACCCCTACCCTATTCAAACCCTCAATCACTCTTACCTGGGCAGTGGCATCTACGAGTTGCTGCGCGAGGCACTGATCACCGGGCGTTTCCAGCCCGATGACCGCCTGCGCATCCGCGACCTGGCCGAACAACTGGGCACCAGCGTCACACCGGTGCGCGACGCGATCCTGCAACTGGCCAAGGAACAGGCGCTGATCCTCAAGACCCCGCGTGACATCCGCGTACCCATCCTCACCGCCGCGCAATACGGCGAGATCCGCAGCATCCGCCTGGCGCTTGAAGGCCTGGCTGCGGAGACGGCCGCCGCGCTGGTGACCGACAGCGAACTCGCAGACCTGCAAGCCTGCATCGAAAACAACATCGCCGCGATCAACGCCCAGGACTTGCAAGCCGCTCTCAAGTGCAATCAGC
>NZ_BCBP01000077.1:0-30895 GCF_001753955.1 Pseudomonas sp. NBRC 111139 | reverse complement strand
GATCGGTGGTGGACACATGTCGGTGGCCGGGCCTGCTGGCCAATCACCACCCGCCGTTCACCGTTGCTGCCGCTACCGTATTCGCGGGTAAACCCGCTCCTACACAGATCGGTGGTAGACACACATCGAGGGCTGGACACAGGCCGTCGTAGGAGCGGGTTTACCCGCGAAGAGGCCGGGCCTGCTGGCCAATCTCCAACTGCCGTTCACCGTCGCCGCCGCCACCGTATTCGCGGGTAAACCCGCTCCTACGCAGATTGGTGGCGGACACACATCGAAGGTTGGACACAGGCCGCTGTAGGAGCGGGTTTACCCGCGAAAGGGCCGGTGCAAGCAAAGCAGGACCTGAAGGTGTCTATGCTTACTGCAGACCCCTCAGGAATCAAACCGATGACCCTGATCAGCCGCGAACCCTGGTGGCTAGTCCCCCCACAGCCCGGGCAGCAAGAGCAGGACCTGCACTGGGGCTACCTGGAAATCTACGCCGACGGTCGCGCTGTGTTCGTCGACCAGCGCCCCACTGACCGGGAGCTGGCCGAGCGCAAGAGCTGCCGCAATTTCCCCGACCCCGAGCCGTGACGGCTCAGCCTTCCAGTTCGGCCAGGCGTGCTTCCAGCGCCGCAATGCGGGCTTCGAGGGCCTCGATGCGTTCTTCGGACACACTGCCGCCACTGGTGCGCGCGCCGCCTTCCTGCTGCCGTGCAGCGAGAATCGCCTCGATTTCCGCCGGGTCGCCCAAGGCATGGGTGTAGCGGTCTTCACGCTGGCCGGCCTGGCGTGGCAGGTGCAAGGCCAGGTCCCGCGAGATCAGGCGCTCCAGCTGATGCTGGATCTGCTCGGTGTCGTCAAAGTCGTGCAGGCGGTTGCTACGGGTCAGCAGTTCGTTGAGGGTTTGCGGGCCCCGCAGGAACATCAGGCCCATCAGCACCAACTGCGCTGGCACCAGCTCCAGTGCCTTGTCTACCCGATGTTCCCAGCGGTCGGCACGGCTGCCCATCTGCAGGCGGGTCATGCCCTGACCTTCGAGGGCGCGCAAGGCTTGGCCGACCTGGCCTTGGGTGAGGTTCATCACCGGCTCGCGGCTGGTCTTCTGGTTGCAGGCCAGGACCAGGGCATTGAGGGTCAGCGGGTAGCTTTCCGGGCTGGTGGCCTGCTTTTCGATCAGCGAGCCGAGAACGCGGACCTCGATGCTGTTGAAGCGGCCTTCACCTGCGGTTTCGTGTTCTGACATGGCCCTGTCTCGTGGCTGGGGAAAGGCCACTAGGGTAGGTAATGCGATCGCGTAAGGCAATTGGGGCCGCAAAGCGGCCCCGGCCCGCTTAGCCGTTACGCTGCTCTTCGGCCTGACACGCCGCCGCGGTGAACAGCACATCGGTTGAAGAATTCAGCGCCGTTTCGGCAGAATCCTGCAACACGCCGATGATGAAGCCCACCGCCACTACCTGCATGGCAATTTCGCTAGGGATGCCAAACAGGCTGCACGCCAGCGGAATCAGCAGCAGCGAACCCCCAGCCACGCCCGAGGCGCCGCAGGCGCACACTGCCGCCACCACGCTGAGCAGCACGGCAGTCGGCAGGTCCACCTGGATACCCAGGGTATGCACGGCGGCCAGGGTCAGCACGGTAATGGTGATCGCCGCACCGGCCATGTTGATGGTCGCGCCCAGCGGGATCGACACCGAGTAGGTGTCTTCATGCAGGCCAAGGCGTTCCGACAACGCCAGGTTCACCGGGATGTTGGCGGCCGAGCTGCGGGTGAAGAACGCGGTAATACCGCTTTCACGCAGGCACAAAAGCGTCAGCGGGTACGGGTTGCGGCGAATCTTCCAGAACACGATCAGCGGGTTCATCACCAGCGCCACGAACAGCATGCAGCCGATCAGTACCGCCAGCAGGTGCAGGTAGCCGAGCAGCGCGTCCAGGCCCGACTGGGCCAGGGTGGAACTGACCAGGCCAAAGATGCCCAGCGGGGCGAAGCGGATGACCACGCGCACGATCAGGGTTACACCCGTGGACAGGTCTTCGACCACGGTACGGGTGGTTTCGCCGGCGTGGCGCAGGGCCACGCCCAAGCCGATGGCCCACGTCAGTACGCCGATGAAGTTGGCATTGAGCAGGGCATTGACCGGGTTGTCTACCGCACTCAGCAGCAGGTTCTGCAGCACCTCGGTGATGCCGCCTGGCGCGCTCAGCGTGGCTTCGCTGGTGCTTAGTACCAGGTACGACGGGAACAGCATGCTGGCAACCACGGCCACCACTGCTGCGGCAAAGGTGCCCAGCAGGTACAGCCAGAGGATCGGGCGAATGTGGGTTTCCTGGCCGTGACGATGGTTGGCGACCGAAGCCATGACCAGGATGAACACCAGCACGGGCGCAACCGCCTTCAGGGCGCTGACAAACACCTTGCCAAGAAAGGCCAGGTCGCGGGCGATGGCAGGTGCCAGCAGGGCGAGGGCGATGCCGGCGAGCAGGCCGATGACGATCTGAGTCACCAGGCTGGTGCGGTTGAGGAAGCGGAGGAGAGGGGTCATGTGCAGCGGTATCTCGGAATCTGGAAAGGGCGGACTTTACCATAGAGCACCTGGTGGGCACGGCGCGCCTTGTTGCTAGTCAATCAGGCTTGGATGGCTACCAGTGAAACAACTCCCGCCGCGCCCCCTCGGTAATCGCCACGATCCCTGGGTGCTTGACCTTGCGCTCCACCGAAATGGCATAGAACGACTCGTGCACGGCCTCGGTCTGCCCGATCAGTTGCACGCCATACTGACGGCACACCTCCTCGGCGATTACGCTGGGCGCAACGAAAATGCCGCTGCCCGACTGCCCGAACGCTTGCATCAAGGCACTGTCATCGAACTCCCCCACGATCCGTGGCTGCACCTGCTGCTCGCCCAGCCACCGCAGCAAGCGGCTGCTTACCACGGTCTCCTGGCCGGGAACCAGCAGCGGAGAATCCTGCAGGCAAGCTGGAAAAGGCCCTTCAAGCCGTTGTGCCAGCGCCGGGGTGGCGAAGAAGCTCAGCCCGCACTCGCCAAGCTTTTGGCTGTAGCACTTGATGTCCAGGTGGTTAGGCATGGGGCTGTCGGAAATCACCAGGTCCAGGCGCTGGATAGCCAGGTCTGCCAGTAACCGCTCAAGTTTGTCCTCGCGGCAGTTGATGCGCAGCACCTCCTCCAGGTCCATGGTCGGTGCCAGCAGGCGGTAGACAATGGATTTGGGCACCACGTCAGCCACCCCCACACGAAACAGGATCTGCTCCTGAGGGCCGGCGCGCAGCATGGCTTCAAGCTCGCTGCCAATCTGAAACATCTGCTCTGCATACACCAGGGCCTGGCGGCCGGTTTCTGTCAGTTCCAGCTGCCGGCCGGCGCGCTGGAACAGTTCCAGGCCGTAGGTTTGCTCGAACAGCGTGATCTGCCCGCTAATGGTTTGTGGTGTGAGGTTCAGCTGTTGGCTGGCGCGGGTGATGCTGCCCGTCTTGGCCACGGCCCAGAAGTAATGCAACTGGCGATAGTTAAGCACCGTCGGTCGTCCCGATTCGTAAAAACCGAAGTATATGCCATGAAAATACGAATTTTCCTGAACTATTGCCGTCTCTAGAATGCACGGCTATCAGGCGCCATGCGCCGCCGGGTTATTTCAAGCGAGGACACCATGCTGCAACTCAAATCCATTGGCACCCCATTGGTGCTGGCTTTGGCCCTGTTCACCCTGGCAGGCTGCGACCAGGCCGAGAAATCCGCCCAGCAGATGCTCGACCAGGCCGCGCAGTCGGCCAAGCAGGCCATCGACGACACCAACAAGGCTGCCCAGCAGGCGCTGAGCGAAGCCATCGGCGGCGAAGGGCAGAAGCCCAAGGATGCCGAGAAGAAAGAAGAAACCCAGGAAATCTGACCCCAACCGCTGCTGCAGGATTTGAACAATGGAATATTTGCTGGAACTCGCCGCTAGCCCTACCGCCTGGGTTGCCCTGGCTACGCTGGTGGCCATGGAAGTTGTACTGGGCATCGACAACCTGATCTTCATCTCGATCCTGACCAACAAACTGCCGGTGGAGTACCGCTCCAAGGCGCGGCGTATCGGTATCAGCATGGCCTTGGTCATGCGGCTCGCCTTGCTCAGCACCGTGGCCTGGATCGTCCAGTTGACCGACCCGGTGTTCGAAGTGTTCGGCAACGCCTTCTCGTGGAAGGATGTGATTCTGATTGCCGGTGGTTTGTTCTTGCTGTGGAAGGCGACCAAGGAAATTCACGAAAACGTCGACCCGCATGGCGCCAAGGAGGAAGCCAAAGTCTCCTCCACGGTGACCCTGGGCTTTGCTGCGGCGATCTTCCAGATCCTGCTGCTGGACATCGTCTTCTCGGTCGACAGCATCATCACCGCCGTGGGCATGACCGAGCACCTGCCCATCATGATTATCGCCGTTATCACGGCTGTGATCGTGATGATGGTGGCCGCCGACCCGCTGGCCAACTTCATCAACGACAACCCGACCGTGGTCATGCTGGCGCTGGGCTTCCTCATCATGATCGGCATGACGCTGATCGCCGAAGGCTTTGGCGCCCATGTACCCAAGGGCTATGTGTATGCGGCCATGGCGTTCTCGACGGCTATCGAGGTCCTCAACATCCTGGCCCGCCGAGCGCGTCTGAAGCGTGAGGCGGCTGAAGGTTGATGTAAAAAGGGGCGCCTCGCGCCCCTCTTGCGGACAAGCCCGCTGCATAGGTATTCGCGTGGCACTGGCAACGCGAATACCTATGCAGCGGGCTTGTCAGTCAGTGGGCTTCGGGAAATCCTGAGGTTAGCTCACCCCGGCATGCCGCCGCGGCCGTCTTACTGGCTGTGGCTTGGCGGGTGCCTGCGGTGGCAGGTGGTGTGCATGACGCCGCACGATACGCAGTACACCCCACAGCATGGCGGCTGCGACGCTCAGCCACATGCCTACCAGCATGAGAATTGCCATGGTCAGGCTCATCTGTGCCTCCATCTTTGCGGCAAGCGCTTGATTGGGCCGCGTTTACCTTCCAGACACTGCTTTAGTCTAGCCCTTCGTCTGTGACGTTCCATCGAACAATGGTCTATCTCTAGGGCCGATTCGCTCCAAGGCGCTGTCGGACTATACCCGCGCCGCTGTCGGACCTATGATCGGTGGCCAGAGCCGGGCGCTGCCTGCCTGGCGTTGGAACAAGCGAGTGTCCATGGAGCAACATTCCTTCAAGGCTGCCCCCCGGCGGCTACTGGCTGCCTGCCTGCTGGCTGCCACCTTGGCCGGCTGCGCCAGCGCACCGCCCGGCAACCTCAAGGGCCTGCCGCAGCGAGTCGAGATCAGCAGCGTGCCGTTCTACCGTGGCAACGCCAACCACAGCGGGGCCATGGCGCTGGCGGCAGTGCTGTCGCAGCAGGGGGCGCCTATTACGCCGGGCTTGCTGGATAAGCCGCTCAACCTGCCTCAGGGCGCCGAAACGCTGGATACCGCTATTCCCCGTGTGGCGCGGGACTACGGTAGGGTGGTGTACCCGCTGGACAAGCAACTGGACGCGCTGCTGACCCAGGTGGCAGCGGGCAACCCGGTGCTGCTGCGTTACGAGGACGGTTCGGCCTGGTGGAGCGAGCCGCGCTATGCGGTGTTGATGGGCTATGACCGTTACAAGCAGCGGGTGCTGCTGCGCTCGGGCATGCACCGGCGGCAGGTGATGGCATTCGATGAATTTGCATCGGCATGGGAGAAGCAGGGGAGTTGGGCGGTGCTGGTGCAGCCACCTCGGCAACTGCCGGCCCAGGTTGATCGCCAGCGGTGGTTGCATGCTGCGGATGAATTGGCCAAGGCCGGGCAAGAGATTGCGGCGAAGCAGGCGGTCAATAGCCTGAACGAATAGCGTTGCCTGTGCCGGCTTCTTCGCCGGCAAGCCCGCGCCCACAGGATTTGTGCTTATTGCACAGTCCGTGTGGGCGCAGGTTTGCCGGCGAAGAGGCCAGGCCTGCCTGAATCAGAAGCCCAGGCGATCGCGCAGGCTGTAGTACCAGGCACCGATGGCGCTGAAGGGTACGCGCAGCATCTGGCCACCCGGGAACGGGTAGTGCGGCAGGCCGGCAAAGGCGTCGAAACGCTCTGCCTGGCCGCGCAGGGCCTCGGCCAGCACCTTGCCCGCCAGGTGGGTATAGGTCACGCCGTGGCCCGAGCAACCCTGCGAGTAGTAGATGTTGTCGCCAATCCGGCCAACCTGTGGCAGGCGCGACAAGGTCAGCAGGAAGTTACCGGTCCAGGCGTAGTCGATCTTCACGTTCTTCAGCTGCGGGAAGGCCTTGAGCATTTTCGGGCGGATGATCGCCTCGATGTTGGCCGGGTCACGCGCGCCGTACACCACGCCGCCACCGAAAATCAGGCGCTTGTCGCTGGTCAGGCGGTAGTAGTCGAGCAGGTAGTTGCAGTCCTCGACGCAGTAGTCCTGCGGCAGCAGGGTGCGTGCCAGTTCTTCGCCCAGTGGCTCGGTGGTGATCACCTGCGTGCCGCATGGCATGGACTTGGCGGCCAGCTCGGGTACCAGGTTGCCCAGGTAGGCGTTGCCGGCAACGATGATGAACTTGGCGCGGACCTTGCCCTGCGGGGTATGCACGACCGGGTTGGCACCGCGTTCGATGCGCACGGCCGGGGTTTGCTCATAGATGATGCCACCCAGCGACTCGACCGCGGCAGCTTCACCCAGGGCCAGGTTCAGCGGGTGGATGTGGCCGCCGCTCATGTCGAGCATGCCGCCGATGTAGCTGTCGCAGGCAACCACTTCGCGGATGCGCTTCTGGTCCATCAGCTCCAGCTGATTATGGCCAAAGCGTTCCCACAGGCGCTTTTGCGATTCCAGGTGACCCATCTGCTTGCTGGTAAGGGCAGCGAATACGCCACCATCTTTCAGGTCGCACTGAATGTTGTACTTGGCCACGCGTTCACGAATGATGCGCCCGCCCTCGAAGGCCATGTGGCCCAGCAGTTGTGCCTGCTTGGGGCCGACGGTGCGTTCGATGACATCAATGTCGCGGCTGTAGCTGTTGACGATCTGGCCGCCGTTGCGGCCCGATGCGCCGAAGCCGACCTTGGCCGCCTCGACGATGCTCACCTTGAAGCCGTTCTCCAGAAGGAACAGGGCGCTGGACAGGCCGGTGTAGCCGGCACCGATGATGCACACATCGGTTTCCACCTCACCCTGCAGCGCCGGACGTGGCGGCACCGGGTTGGCCGAGGCGGCGTAGTAGGACTGGGGGTAGGGGGTGTTAGCCATGCTGCAGGAACCTCGTGTTTTATATTTTTAACGAATGTACCGATGCTATCAATAATAATAAACACCCGCTAGTCGTCTGGTGAAAATCCTTTACGGGCCCCCCTCAGTCAGCCTCTCTTATAAAGAGTTTAAGATTCAGTAGCTTAGCGCGAAAAAAAGTGTTGACAGGGTTTTTGTAATGCGTAGAATGCGCACCACACGACAGGCACATAGCTCAGTTGGTTAGAGCACCACCTTGACATGGTGGGGGTCGTTGGTTCGAGTCCAATTGTGCCTACCAAATCGAAAAAGGGGTGATCCGAAAGGGTCACCCCTTTTTTCATTGTCCATTGCCGCGCGAGCCGGAATACCGCGGCATGGACGCAAAGCGCTTTCATTCGAAAGTTTTTGATTTTTCTCAAAAAAAAGCTTTACAGGTACGCATCGGGCCACTAATATGCGCACCACACGACAGGCACATAGCTCAGTTGGTTAGAGCACCACCTTGACATGGTGGGGGTCGTTGGTTCGAGTCCAATTGTGCCTACCAAATCGAAAAAGGGCGATCAGAAATGATCGCCCTTTTTGCATTTGCGCCCGAAGCAGCGTGTAACGTTTGGTCGCGGTGCGGGGCATACCCGGCGTGCTAGAATCCGCGCCTTCGAATCTGGAGGTACACGCGTGCGCAAACTGGCTGTGGTAATGGCAGTGCTCGCCCTGGCGGGCTGTGAGAACGAGGTCGAAGGCGTGCACAAGCAGGTGGCCGAACACCTGCATAACCCCAAGACCGCCAAGTTCGGCAACGTGCGGATTGACACCCAGGGCACCATCTGCGGTCAGGTCCGCGGCAAGGACGATGCCGGGCAGTACGAAGCCTACCGCAGCTACGTGGCGATCAAGCGCGATGGCCAATACGACATCATCGTCGACGATACCGGCAATAACCTGCGTATCCGCGAGCTTTGCGGCGGAGCCGACCTGCAGCGCCGTGCCGAGGCGCTGGCAGACCAGCCGGCGCCCCAGGGTTGGGACGTGGAAGTGGTGCAGGGCGCCAACATGGGCGCGCTCAGCGACATGACGGCGCGCCTGATCGAAAAGGGCATCCCGTCTTCGGTGGAGTACCGTGACGGCAAGCCGGTGGTGCTGCTGGGGCCGTTCCCCACCCGCGAAGAAGCGCAAGCGCGCAGGGACGAAGTGATGGCCAAGCTGGGTACCGATTCGGTGGTCATCCAGCACGGCGCAGCACGCTAGGGTCTGTTCGAGAAGTCTTGAGACGCAGCATGACCAAGTATCAAGGCTTATCGTACAGAGCCTAAGCCAGTACAGTGGCGCCGCGGCCAAGGCTTGTGTCAGGCGCTGTTCACACAAGTTTGGCTATGCTTGGGGTGGTAGCTGCCAAACGGGGAGGGCCTCATGTCTACACTGGAGCGGGCCATTGCCGTGGCCGCCAGGGCGCATGAAGGGCAATACGATAAGGGTGGGGCGGCTTATATCCTCCACCCGTTACGCGTGATGATGCGGGTTTCCACACCTGAGCAGCGGATTGTGGCGGTGCTTCACGATGTGATCGAAGACACCCCGCTGACCCTGTCCGACCTGGCGCGTGAGGGCTTCGCGCTGAAAATCCTGGCTGCGTTGCTGGCGCTTAGCCGCCGCGAAGGCGAGCCTTACCAGGATTTCGTGGTGCGCCTGGGCGAAGATCCGTTGGCGCGCACCGTCAAGCTGGCCGATCTGGCCGACAACAGCGACCTCTCGCGCATCCCTTGCCCGGGCCCCGCCGACCTGGCGCGGCTGGCCCGTTATCGCCAAGCCAGTGCCTATTTACAGGCGCTGGCCTGAGGATCAACCGCACGCCTTGAGGTTGACCGGCCCCACGAACGCGTTTCCTCGCCCCATCACGCAGGCGACCTGTTGGTTGCGTTGCTGCTCCCAGGCTTGCGGCGGGTAGGTCTTGTTCCAGGCTTCGAACAGTTGGCGGTCCTGTTTGGACAGGCGCAGGTTGTACTGCTTGCTCATGTAGAAGTAGGTGCGGGCGATCATGCCGCGGATCGACGGGCGCGGCATCACCTTCCGGCTGAAATAGCGGGCCGGAGGTTAGTCGCATGATGGCTTCAATCTGCTTGCTCGGATAAAGGCTATCCATCGCACGCATCGCTGCAGTTGCAGGTGCAATGGCCTTGTCCGCGAATTCCCGGATTTGCCTAAGGGAAGCACCATGGGAGTGAAGCAGAGAGCTAGTCACTCGGGCATTTTCTAATAGAGCCTGGGTGCCCGCATAGCTTTCCTGGAAAGACTTGATGGCTTCGATGGTTGACCTGTCGATAGGAGGTGGAGGAGAGAGCGTCTCGTTCGCCATTCTTTGGAGGGCCGCCAATTCTTGGGGCGTTCTTTCCGCTTCAGCCTGGTTGATGGCTTCTATGTAATCAGCTACCTGCTGAAGTCGTTCGTCTTGATTCGACACCATCCCACCCCAAGTCTTCGGCTCAGGTTGAAAGGATACCTGTTCCGGTTCCGCACGGGCGATGGGTTCCGGGGGAATGAGTGCAGACATGAATGTATTTTTTAAGCCGCGTTATGGGCTAGGGCGCGCCGCTTCGCGGCCAGGCTGTCGTAAACCGAGCCTTGGCGTTCCGCCCAGTCTCGGCCCTGTCGGGCTGACATCCTTTACGCCTTCGGCCTTCCTGGCCTGCGCGCTCCGCTTGCTTTTACGGCCTAGTTAGTAGCCGTGTTCGGCGGCATAAGAAGTTCGGATCAGAGGGGCAGCAAAGAAAAATCGGAAATACGCTCAAGGTTTTCCAAAACGCACCGTGTGTCATCACCGAACTCAACTATCGGATCAGGGTCGTGGAAAGCCGCACTCGCAACAAAATCTGCTCCAGATCCGCCCCAGAGCATAGGATTCATAGGCTTGTACCATTTCGAGCCGTTCGATATGATCTCTTTCGGCTCTCCGCCAAAGCTCTGGTCGGCTTGAAAAAGAGATCGCTATACCCCGCTTCAATCCTGCTATCGCATTCCGGAATTCCCGGTTATTCGCTAGTGACAAAACGCCCAGCGCAGCGACACTTTCCTGGTATTTCTTGGATGACTGACTTCGTCAAGGCCGCTGCATTTGCAGCCAAAAAATCTCTCGCCCTCAAGGGCATCAAAGTCCAGCACGGCATTGCGCTGGAGATCGTTGCCGCGTTCCTGGGATACAGGACATATGCTGCCTTGGTGGTTGAAGAGGGCAATGAGAGTCTGAAATGTCACCTGGTTGATGCTGAGGTCATCGTCCTTGATTACGACGGCGGTACCTCTAGGCTGACTGAGCTTGAGGTGATGCAGGCCTTCATCGTTCAAGACTTCATCGACGCTATTGTCGAGTGTCGAGACGGCGTGTTTCCGGATCTTTCAAACTTTCTTGATGACTACGTCGCGCGGGAGCTTCAGGACGTTATCCTTTCGGATAAGGGCTTCATAGAAGCAGTAGAGCGCGCGACAGGGTCTGAGCCATTTTCAGCTGAGCTAGATGGAGGGTGGTCGTTCAGCGAGCAGCTCTGGATAGCCGGCGAAACTTGGCAGGTTTCGTGCTCTGGCTCACTCGAAGGGTTGGCCAATCGGGTTAGTGCTGATGCTGACAATGATGGTGAGGTCGAAGAAGTGCGTTGTAGTGGTCAGGTCACGTTTGCCAAGGCGGGGCGGGCGGGGTTGAGATTGCTGCGGGGCGTTGGTGAAGTTCTCTAGCGGGGGGCAGGAGGAGACGTCCAGCCTTGGCGCTTGAGCATCGCTAGCTGCTTTTCCAGCTGGTCGCGCAGCGCTTCGTCAGCATGGCAATAGGAAAAACACGTTCGGCACTCACGTTGACTCCTCAATGAGCTAACTGCCCTGAGGCATCCTCCCCGCTGTTTTCAGGGGAGGCGTTGAAATCAGCATTAGCTGGCTGCTGTGGCCAAACCAATCGTCGCTAGCGTTGACGCCTGTAGTCGCTAGGTGACAGCCCGGACTCTTTGCGAAACAGATGTGAAAAGTGGCTAGGGTTTGCGTAGCCGATCTCATTAGAAATGGCAACGATGCTTTTGTCGGTTTCTCGCAGCATTCGTTTGGCTTCCTCCAGGCGGAGCTTTATCTGGTACTGCGAGGGGGCTAGTCCAATGGCTCGTTTGAAGAGTCGATTGAAGTGATGCTCGCTCATGCCTGCCTGTTGAGCTAGGGCCCCCAGACTGAACGGTTCGGCTAGGTTGTCGGTCATCCAGGCCGTGATGCGACGTAGTTTGTGAAGGGGTAGAGCGGGGGCTGATTTATGAGCTCCTGCATCTACTTCTACATACTGACGAGCGAGGTGGACACATATGGCCTGGGCGACTCCTCGAGTGAGCAGTCGATTTGCGTCCGAGCGTTCTGATTCCGCTCGTAGCAGCTGCAGGAGTGACACTAGAGCTTCATCGGCCACGCCGGAGACATCATGAAGCATCGCCTGGTTGGCCCTCTCGCCAAAAACCGACTGCAGTACCTCCTCGAAAAGAGCCAAGTCTAGTAGCACCATCACCACCTCGACAGGCTCGGCGCTCAGCCGTGTCCAACTGAACTCGTAAGGGGCGCCTCCTGCAGTGATGAACAGTGACCCTTCGCTGATTCGAGTTCTGGCCCATTCTCCGTTCTCGGCTCGTTCGCAGGTATCTGCAATCCCTGATGTCACCCAGACGATCAGGGGCTCAATGACCGCTGGCATCGTGAAGGTTTCCGACACAGTGGTTAGAGCGAACTTGGACATCTGTACGTCCTGCCACGCGACGCCCTGAGTCGAGCTGATTTTCGTGCCTGCGGGATAGCTGTCTAGGCGGTTAGCCGACGTCATCTCAGGGACGGGTTTGGTGTTCATGACCATCACTCGGGTTAGGAAATGCAGTCAAAAGATAAAAGCAAAATCACGATAGGTCGGGCAAGGCTCGGGTAGAGCGATATCGCCTCGGGAGCCACACTCAACTCATCAAGTTTACCGCCGACGACAGAGGGTGATGGCATGAAGATGCGCAAATTGGGTAACAGTGGCCTTGAGGTTTCTGCACTGGGCATGGGGGTCATGAATTTGAGCTTCGGCACGGGCAAGGCAGTTAGCCAGGACGATGGCGTTCGGGTGATCCATGCCGCCCAGGATCGGGGGATCAACTTTTTCGATACCGCTCAAGCGTATGGGCCATATACCAATGAGCGGCTTCTCGGTGAAGCCCTGGTTGGGCGACGCGAACGAGCGATAATCGCAACCAAATTTGGATTCAAGCTGGAGAACGGTGGGATTGTGGGTACCGACAGCCGTCCGGAGACCATCCGCGCTGTGGCCGAAGCCTCGCTGATCAGTTTGAAGACCGACTACATAGATCTTTTCTACCAGCATCGCGTAGATCCCAATGTCCCAATTGAAGATGTTGTTGGGACGTTGAAAGACCTCATCAGGGAGGGCAAAGTGCTTCACTATGGTCTTTCGGAGGTGGGTGCATCTACCATCCGAAAAGCGCATGCAGTTCATCCCGTGGCGGCTGTTCAGAATCAGTATTCGATCTGGACGCGCGAGCCCGAGGCGGAGGTGATCCCGGTTTGTGAGGAACTGGGTATTGGCTTTGTCCCATGGGGCCCTCTTGGTACTGGTTTTTTGACGGGTACCATTACCGCCAACACGAAATTTGATAGTTCTACAGATCTTCGAGCTGGCTTCCCTCGTTTCACCCAAGAGGCCATCCGAGCTAACATGCCTGTGGTTGAGATGCTTCGATCCATTGCTGCGCGGAAGCATGCCAGCCCGGTGCAGATCGCGTTGGCCTGGCTGCTCGCCCAGAAACCTTGGATCGTCCCAATCCCTGGCATGGACAAAATTGAATACTTAACCGAGAACATTCTTTCAGTCGACCTGGAACTGACGGACTCCGATTTGCGTGAAATCGATACGCAGCAGGCGTCTATTCACATCCAAGGTGGCCGGCTGGACGATGGTCTTCTGTCGATGTCTGAAAAATAACTTCTTGTATTTGATCTCACGCGGGCGCAGTTTGAGGCCCGCGTGGCGTGTGGTGACCAAGTTGTAGGCGCGTCCATTTTTTAGACCAATCGCTGCTTTGTGCGGCCCTTGACGTGCTTGCTCAAACCCACCAATCTTTTCAAATTGTATCCCCCTCTCTGCTCACGTAGCTGTAGGCCAGGAAAATCGCTGGTTTTGCGCTATTGATGAACCAGCCTCATAGGCATATTTCGTTTCCGCGTGGTAGTCGCTCCCCTAGTCCAGGGCTAGATTCGCGCTATCTCACAAAGCGGGGTCGAGCTATGGCCATCGAATGCGTCAACACCATCGAAATCCAGTTGCCAGAATGCCGTAGTGACGTTTTTGCTGAGTACGCTCAGGAACATGTCCTGCGTCTCCAGAGATCTCCTGGTTGCCATGACTATGTGCTCGCCCGGAGCTCTCAAGACGAGCATCGCTGGTGGCTCAACGGCTATTGGGAAAGTAAGGCGTTGATGGAGAGCTCATTTGACGGCGAGGCAATGGCCGAGCTTCTCGATGACCTGATTCAGAACGGCGCCACTCTCAGCTTCGGGAGTTTCACTCCGATGGCCAAAGCTCATGGTCGTTGATGCCGATTTGCTACATGACATAGACCTCAACAATCTCCTGGCTTTTTGGTTGGTTTGTCACGAGCACAGTGTGAGCCGCGCAGCTGAACGGCTTAAGGTCACTCAGCCAGCGGTGAGTAATACCTTAGCGAAGTTGCGTGTCTACTTCGGTGATCCGCTGTTTGTTCGAGAGCACAACGCTCTCATCCCCACGAGGCGAGCCCAATCCATTGCGGACGAGCTCACCCTGGCGTTCAGGCATATCCAACGGGCCTTAGGGCATTGTCAGCCAAGCAGCTGATACGACTTCAACTTTAGCTCAATAAGAAATCGGAGCCGTCAGTGCTGATACGTACCGTGATGGTGGCCTTGCGTCGCCCCTATACATTTGTCGTTATGGCGTTGCTGGTACTCATTATCGGCCCGCTAACTGCTTCGCGAACGGCAACGGATATCTTTCCGGAGATTCGAATCCCTGTTATTGCCGTAGCGTGGCAGTACACTGGTTTGCCCCCTGATCAAATGGCTGGGCGTATCTCAACAGTCTTTCAGCGCTTACTTACGGCGTCCGTCAACGATATCGAGCACATTGAGTCCAACACCTATCCAGGTGTTGGCGTTGTTAAGATTTTCTTCCAACCAGGCGTCGACATTGCGGTAGCGAATGCCCAGATTACTGCTGCATCGCAGGTCGCGCTTCGGCAGATGCCGGCTGGTATCCAGCCTCCAGTAATCCTCAACTACAACGCCGCTACTGTGCCAATCCTGCAGTTGGCTCTTTCAGGTGAGGGGCTGTCGGAGCAGCAGCTCTTCGACCTCGGCATGAATACTGTCCGTACCCCGTTGATCACAGTGCCTGGCGTGGTTATGCCGCTTCCATACGGTGGCAAGCAGCGTCAGGTGCAGATCGACGTCAACCCAGAAGCGCTTCAGGCACGAGGCTTATCAGCTCAGGACGTTTCTGCTGCTCTCGCTGCCCACAATATTCTGGTACCTATCGGTACTCAGAAAATCGGTGAGCTGGAATACACAATGCAGCTCAATGGCGCTCCTTCAGCCATTGATGAGCTGGGCATGCTGCCGGTTAAGGTCGTTAACGGCAGTACCATCTATCTGCGAGATGTTGCTGATGTGCACGATGGTAATGCACCGCAGACCAACATCGTGCACGTCGACGGAAGTCGTTCGGTGCTGATGTCGGTGCTCAAAAATGGCTCGGCTTCGACCTTGGCCATCGTTGACGGCATACGCCAACAGATTGAAACCCTCAAGCCAGGTTGGCCAGAGGCGTTGAATGTTCAGCCTATCAATGATCAGTCCCTGTTCGTGCGCGCAGCAATCAAAGGGGTCGTTCTAGAGGGCGCTATTGCGGCCGCACTCACCAGTGTGATGATTCTGCTGTTCCTCGGGAGCTGGCGTTCCACTGTAATTATCGCGGTATCGATTCCTCTAGCCATATTGGGATCGCTCACCATCCTCGCTGCTTTAGGCGAGACACTCAACTTGATGACCTTGGGCGGCTTAGCGTTGGCCATCGGTATTCTGGTGGACGACGCAACGGTTACCATCGAGAACGTGAACTGGCATCTCGAGCAGGGTAAGGATGTCGAGACTTCGATCCTTGATGGTGCTCGTCAAATCGTCACTCCTGCCTTTGTCTCACTCCTTTGTATCTGTATTGCCTTTGTCCCGATGTTCTTTTTGGAGGGGGTATCACGGTACCTGTTTGTGCCGATGGCAGAGGCAGTAATCTTTGCCATGATCTGCTCGTTTATCCTGTCTCGGACGCTCGTTCCGACCATGGCCAAGTACCTACTCAAACCGCACCAGGCGCACGGTAAACCTCAAAGCCCGTCGCGCAATCCATTGGTTCGATTTCAGAGGGGCTTCGAAGTCCGGTTTGAACGGCTTCGTCAGCGCTATCAAAGTGTGCTTGAAGCAGCCCTGCGTCGGCGAAAGGCTTTCCTTTTGGGCTTCATGGCAGTCGTCATGTTGTCGTTCGGCTTAGTCCCCTTCATTGGCAGCAACTTCTTTCCATCGGTGGACTCTGGCCAGGTGCTGATGCACGTCAGAGTGCCGGTAGGTACTCGAGTAGAGGAAACCGCGTCCCGTTTCGCTGAGATCGAAGAGGCTATTCGCAGCGTCATTCCAGCTGAAGAAATTACTACCTTGGTGGACAACATTGGCCTGCCGCCTAGCAACATCAACCTGACGTACAACAACACGGGTGTTATGGGCTCTCAGGATGGCGACTTTCAGATTGCTTTGCGTCCTGGCCATCAGCCTACTGAGGACTACGTGAGAAAGCTCAGGGAGGTTTTGCCTGAACGCTTCCCGGACAGCACGTTCTCGTTCCCTCCAGCGGATATCGTCAGCCAGATCCTAAACTTTGGTGCCCCTGCGCCAATCGACATCCAAATACGGGGTAACAATGTGGATGCGAATTTCGAGTACGCCCAGCATTTGCTGAAGAAAATTCGGACGGTGCCCGGTTTGGCTGATGCGAGAATCCTGCAGTCCAACAAGGCGCCTGTCTTCAATGTCAATCTGGATCGTACTCAAGCTCAATTGCTCGATCTGACCACCCGTGACGTTACAAACAGCTTAGTGGTAAACCTGGCCGGAAGTAGCCAAGTGGCACCTACCTACTGGTTGAATCCAGCGAATGGTGTGAGCTATCCAATTGTGCTTCAAACCCCTCAGCCAAGATTGGACTCGTTATCTGCCCTTGCAAATCTGCCGGTCGGAAATGGAAGCTCTGCGAATATCACCACCTTGGGTGCTGTGGCTGACTTTGAGCGAACAACCGGTAGCGGGATGGTTAGCCAGTACAACGTGCAGCCCATGGTGCAGATCCACGCGGCGACCCAGGATCGCGACCTCGGAGCGGTTGCCAAGGACATTCGCAGGATCATTTCAGAGATGTCTGGGGAGGTGCCTCGCGGAAGCACCGTCAATTTGATGGGGCAGGTGCAGACCATGGATCGAGCATTCTCCGGGCTGCTGTTCGGTCTGCTTGGTGCAGTCGTACTCATTTATCTGCTGATCGTTATCAACTTCCAGTCGTGGCTCGATCCAGCGGTGATCGTGTCAGGATTGTCTGCGGCACTCGCAGGGATTGTTTGGATGCTCTTCGCGACAGGCACCACGCTTTCTGTCCCAGCGCTCACTGGCGCGATCATGTGCATGGGCGTTGCTACGGCGAACAGTGTGCTGGTCATCAGTTTTGCTCGTGAGCGTTTGGAGGAATTAAAAGACGCAACGGCTGCCGCGTTGGAGGCAGGCATAGCCCGACTCCGGCCCGTGCTGATGACTGCTTTGGCAATGATTTTAGGCATGCTTCCCATGGCGCTGGGCATGGGGGAGGGCGGTGAGCAAAACGCCCCCCTTGGTCGCGCAGTGATCGGCGGGTTGTTGTTTGCGACTGTTGCGACCCTGTTATTCGTACCTGTGCTGTTCAGCCTGGTTCACCGCCACGATTTCCGTACTGCATCCCAGCAGAACCTCGTTCCTGGAGCGATTTGATATGACTGTTAAAGCGACTGCAAATACCAGTGGATTTGGCCGCACCCTATTCATTTTGGGTGTGGTCGCGACTTTCGGAGCTATCGTCGCATTTGGGCTCATGAGTCGCCATGCCCAGGCCGAAAAGCTTGGTCAAGAGTCTGAGCGTAAACGGATTGCGACTGTTTCTCTTGTCGCACCTAGCGTGGTGACGCCTGCCACTCTTCTGCTTCCAGGGCGAATCGAAGCTTGGTCACGTGCACCGCTTTATGCACGAGTGAGTGGCTACCTGAAACGCTGGAACAAGGACATTGGATCGCCCGTCAAGGCGGGAGAGCTCTTGGGAGAGATTGATGCGCCTGATCTTGATCAGCAACTGCGTCAGGCTCGAGCCCAGCTCGTAACTGCTCGAAGTGAAATGACTTTGGCCAGCTCCACCGCAAAACGCTGGCAGGAACTCAGCGGAAGCCAGGCAGTTTCACGCCAGGAGGTCGAGGAGCGCCTGGGTGATTTGGCAAGTAAGCGATCTCAAGTCAACGAAGCTCAGGCCAATGTGGATCGGCTCCAGGCCCTACAGGGCTATACGCGGATCACCGCTCCGTTCGATGGCGTGGTGACTGCGCGCAATACGGATGTGGGGGCGTTGATCAACGTTGGCATGACAGCGGGTAGCGAGCTGTTTGTGGTTTCTGACGTCAGCCGGCTTCGTGTCTACGTGAGCGTTCCTCAGCGTCAGCTTGCCTGGGTACAAGCTGGAGCCCATGCCAAGCTTCGAGTGCCTGAGCAACCCGGAAAGACATTCGATGCGACTGTGCAGTCCTTGTCCAGAGCAGTTGATGTAGGAACAGGCGCCATGCTGGTACAGCTAAGTGTGAACAACTCTGAAGGTCATTTGCTGCCAGGTTCCTTCGCGACCGTTCAGTTCGAAGGCAGCCTTGCACCTTCTACCGTTAGCTTGCCACCGAGCGCTTTGATCGTAGGTAAGAGCGGAATGCAGATAGCAACAGTCGACGGGGATGGAATCGTGCAATTGAAGAAGGTTTCAGTGAACCGCGACCACGGCACCTACTTGGAGTTTGCTGATGGGATTAGTCTAGCTGACCAAGTAATTTCGAATCCTCCAGATGGTCTGAGTACCGGTGACCAAGTACGCATAGCCCAAATAGATCCGTCGATCAAAAAATAGATCAGCGACAGTGGAACTCCCATTGTCAGTAGGATCCCAAATCCACTCAATTATGTTTAGCGAGGAGAAGATAATGATTATAACGAGACGCACAGCATTGATGACAATGACAGTTTTTGCAGCAGTTCCAAGTCTTGGGTTTGGGGGCGGAAAAAGTGAGGGCCCCAAGAAGCCCTTGCGAATTGGAGTGATCGGTGCAGGTTGGCTGGGTGGGACGGTCGGACGATGCTGGGTGAAAGCAGGACATGAAGTGTTTTTCTCCACCCGCCACCCTGAAGACCTACAGCCGTGGGTAAAGCCGTTGGGCCCCCGCGCCTCATTCGGCATGCCCAAGGAGGCTGCGGAGTTTGGAGAAATTTTGCTGTTAGCTGTACCCTACGACACAATATCAGATTTGGTTAAGAGCATGCGTGGGCAATTACAGGGTAAGGTTTTGCTAGATGCGTGTAATCCATCTGCATCTAATCGGAGCGAAATTGCGCGAGAGGCGATGGCGAATGGTGTGGCGATCACCACTGCGAAGTATTTCCCGGGCGCGAGCGTTGTGCGCGCTTTTAGTGCAGTGGATGCAAGCTCTGTAGAGGCCTCATTTGAAGGGAGAGGGCCAACACTTGGTGTTCCTATCGCAGGTGATGACGCAAGCGCCCTGCAGGTGGCCACACAGCTGGTTCGCGATGCCGGGTGTGCACCCGTAGTGGTCGGAGGCTTGGCTCAAGCAGTTGCCTTCCAGCGAGGTGGGCCTGGATTCCGTGCCAACACCTCTGAGGCGAAGTTACGCGACCTTTTGGGCCTGTAAACGCAGGCATTTATAGCTGATGGAATATGAAATCGGCGCTGTCGGCCTTTTCCAAAGTAAATGAGCGATGCTCGAGCACTTCTTGCAACTCGACATCCTCTGCTTTGATTCGCCATGACGGCTCTGTTGAGCCCTGTTCACCCAGACTATCAATGGCGGCCAACATAGTCTCAACTTTGGGCATGTAGATGGTAAAGCCGTTTCCTTTCCATGCCGCCACTGTCAATCCTAGTGCTTCGCATATCTCAACCTTGCGCTGTGCATCGTCTCGATCCGCCTGGCGTGACTGCAAAATCTGATTTGTCAGTTCCTGATCAGATCCCAGCAGATTTCCTTGATCCCAGCTCTCAGGTGGGCAGTCTTTTGAAAGCGGTGAGAGTGGAATGAACGGGTTGATCTCCATAGGGTAGATGCGGCAGACCAGAGGCCGTTCGGAATAGATCGAGCATAGTTCGTCAGCCCCGAGGTTGGGACATTGAGGAATCACGTTGCCCGCGAAGATTGCTATGACTTGCAGTGGGCCCGCCCCACATTGCACAGTAGCTGACCGCAATTTGTGGTAGCCGAATTCAGGTGCCCCGCAGAGCCAGGCTGACTGATCGAACGCCTCCAGCAACACGGCAACGGAATGCCCACGGCGGAGCCATGAAACCGTTTCGCTTAGGGTCAGGGGCACAAACCGGCCACGGCAACAAGCGCCGCATCCCACGCAGGCGAAGCGGGTATTGTTAGCCTGATTATTAGATGGAGTCACTGCACACTCACACTCAGTTGCACCGGATTCGCAGATCAAGGTGCGTACTATTGCTTGGTGCTGCTCTGACTACACGCAGCAGTCAGGAGCAACACTTCCTATAAACGAGCCCGCAAATTCGGATCGTCGATGATAGGGTGTATCGCAACAGACGATTAGTACGAAGACCTTGATAGGCCTTATGAGCGTCGCTCATTAGTTCCTAGGCTCGGTACCGGAGCTCTTCTAACAGCAATGCAAAGGCAGGGGAGGCCTGGCGTCGTCTTGGGTAATACAGATGAAAACCAGGGTAGCTTGGGCTCCAGTCTTCAAGAACGTGAATCAACCGGCCTTCTGCAATGTGAGGGGCAGCGAGTTCGGCTGGGACGTAGCTCAACCCAAATCCATCAAGTGCTGCTTCTACCAGTTGGTAAACACCGTTATAGGTGATCTGCCCCGACACCCGGACATTCATCGACTCCTGGTCTTTTTGGAATTCCCAAGCATATAGGCCGCCATTCACTGGTAGACGCAAGTTGTTACATTTATGGTTTACCAAATCGCGTGGTGTTTGAGGAATTGGACGATCCGTGAAGTATGCCGATGAGCCCACCACCGACATGCAGGTGTCCGGGCCGATACGTGTAGCGATCATCCCCTCAGCCACGTCCTCGCCCAAACGTACTCCAGCGTCAAATCCATGGGCGGCAATATCTACGAAGCTGTAGTCGCAGCACACCTCCACGGAAATGTCAGGGTAGTTTGGCAGAAACCGTTTCAAGGCCGGTCGCAGGATCAGCTCCAGCGAGAAATCCATGGCGTTGATTCGAATTGTTCCCGCCGGCTTGTCGCGCAGATCACTCAGCTGAGCGAGCTCATGCTCAATCTCATCGAAGCGCGGCCCAACGCGTTCCATCAAGCGTTCACCTGCTTCCGTAGGAGAAACACTGCGGGTTGTGCGAGTCAGCAGGCGCAGTCCTAACCGCGCCTCCAGACCACGAATCGTGTGGCTTAGAGCAGATTGGGAGACACCAAGTTTCGCAGCAGCTTTGGTAAAGCTGCGCTCTCTAGCAACTGCTAAAAAGGCCAGCAGGTCGTTGGCATTTTCCCGGAGCATTGATGAGACCAGTTCATGAGGTTATGTGGATTCTAGCTACTAATCACTTGAAGTGGTTACCGCTACATTTAAGTGTCTCTCTATGGTGATTCAATTCAATAGGCCTTCTTCCTTTGAGGACTCCCTATGCTTGAAACCATTTCCTACACCCGACCATACGCATCCAGCAGGTTGGAACTCGCTGCTCGTTTCCCGTTGGCTCATGCATTACTACTGCTTCTTGCGATTAATGCCAGTGCTGATGAGCTACCGGTTGTTACGGTCTCCCCTGCAGGCGCACAGCCATCCACAGCAGGCTCTCCCGATTCTTTCACTGGTAGCGCTCGTATTGATGGCCGATTTCAAGGGGCCGGCGGCGCACGGATCAGTGGAGGAACCGTGACATTTGAACCGGGAGCCCGTACCGCTTGGCATACCCACCCATTGGGGCAGACTTTGATTGTCACGAGCGGTGTTGGCCTGGTGCAACAGCAGGGTCATGCGATTCAGGTTATACGCCCCGGCGATACGGTGTGGATCCCACCCCGTGTCAAGCACTGGCATGGGGCGACAGCCACGACAGGCATGAGTCACGTCGCAATTGCCGAGTTGAAAGACGGCAGCGCTGTTCAGTGGCTGGAGCATGTGTCCAACGAAGACTATGCCAAAGCCCCATGACTTTCTTGGCGTCGTGATGACCGCATCGACGCACGTTCAAAGGTGAATCCTGATGACCGATACCAAAAGCTCAGATAAATCCGATAGAGAAGTGGTAACAGGCGTCGCTCCATCACGGCGTAATTTTTTAAAGTTCGGCGTCTCTGGAATCGCTGCCGCCACGGTATCAACTTGGATACCTGAAAGTGTAATTGCGTCACAGGCAGCTCCCGTCGTTGATGACGGGGAAGCGCCCAAGGTCGGTGAACAGCGTGTTCAACTGACAGTGAACGGCAAGCTCCACAAGCTTAACGTCCCTGCGAACGCCATCCTGCTGGACGTGCTACGTGATCGTCTGCAGCTCACCGGTACCAAGAAAGGTTGTGACCATGGCCAGTGCGGCGCATGCACTGTCATGGTCAATGGAGTGGCAATCAACTCGTGCCTCTCGATTGCGCTGCAGCATGACAGCGACAAGATCACGACCATTGAAGGACTGGCTCAGGGAGACGTTCTTCACCCTGTACAGGAAGCCTTCTGGGAGCATGACGCGTACCAGTGTGGCTACTGCACATCGGGACAAATTATGAGTGCGGTCGCGATTCTCAAGGATCCTGCTATCGGTACTGATGATGCCAGCGTGAAGGAAGCCATGAGCGGCAATATTTGTCGGTGTGGCGCCTACAAAAATATCTTGGCGGCGATTCAATCTGCTCGAGGAAAAATGGAAGGGACGGTCTAATGCGAACTTTCGATTATTCCCGCACCCAGTCGACTGCCCAAGCCGTAAATACCCACGCTGCCCCAGGGCAGTCGTTTTATCTGGCAGGCGGCACTACGCTCCTGGATCTGGTCAAACTGGATGTAATGCAACCTGAGCGCTTGGTTGATATCAACCATCTTTCGCTCAAGCAAATTGAGAGGCTTGCTGATGGACGCGTTCGTATCGGCGCCTTGGTCACCAACACTGCTTTGGCAAGTGATCCTCTGATTCAAGAGCAGTACGCTGTACTTTCCCAAGCCATCCTGGCAGGTGCATCGACCCAACTGCGAAACAAGGCAACCACGGCAGGCAACGTGATGCAGCAAGTGCGCTGCAATTACTTCCGTGATGGGGTTTCACCCTGCAACAAACGTCAGCCAGGCTCAGGTTGTTCGGCTATCGGTGGCCACAACCGTAGCGTTCATGCGGTGCTGGGTACAAGCGATCAATGTATCGCCACGCACCCCTCCGACATGTGCGTAGCCATGGTCGCCATTGGTGCGAAGGTCACAGTGCAAGGCCCCAACGGTGTTCGAGAAATCCCGTTTGCTGATTTCCATTTGCTGCCTGGCACTACGCCTTGGCTTGAACACGCGCTTCAACCTCACGAACTCATCACCCATGTGACTCTGGATGCGCCTATGAAGGATAGTCGCTCCGCCTACCTTAAGCTGCGTGACCGAGACTCCTATCAGTTCGCGCTTGCATCAAGTGCAGTCATCTTGGTGATGGATGGTCAGCGCATTACCGATGCACGAATTGCCTTAGGTGGTGTTGGTACGAAGCCCTGGCGGGCCCTTGAGGCGGAGCGGGTATTGATAGGACAGAAAGCCGATCTGAGCTTGTTCACCCGTGTAGGGGAGCAGGCAATGCAGGGGGCCAAACCCTACGAACACAATGCTTTCAAGATCCCGCTCGGCCAGCAGGTCGTGACTCGTAACCTTCGTGATCTGTCTGCATAGGAGCCCTGACGTTATGAGCCAATCCATTATCGGCACGTCTTCTAAACGCATTGATGGCCGGCAAAAGGTTACAGGCGCTGCACGTTATGCGGCTGACCATCCCATGCCGAATCTGGCCTACGCCTATGGTGTATACAGCACGATAGCGAATGGTCGCGTCGTTGCCATCGACGATAAGCAAGCCCGGACGATGCCTGGCGTGGTCGCCGTGCTGCACCACGGTAACTTCCCCACGCTACACCGAACACCCAATGTGCCGATGACCTTCAATGATATTCTCAATGCCGCGAAGGTCGATGAGCGTCGGCTTCCTTTCGAGGATGACAAGGTGTCTTATCCAGGACAGTTCGTTGCACTGGTTGTGGCTAACACCTTCGAGGAGGCTCGTGCGGCAGCGTTGAGGGTCAAAGTCACCTATGAACAGACTCCGGCAATTACGAGTCTTGCGGATGCTCTCAAGCAAAAAGGGGCACGTGAAGGAGGTCGTGGTCACAGCCGTGGGAATCCGGACGCTGCCTGGGAGACGGCAGTTACACGTTTCGACCAGACGTACACCACACCTGTAGAGACTCATAGTCCCATGGAGATGCATGCCACCACGGCATACTGGCGTGATGGAAAACTGTACGTCTACGAAGGCACGCAAGGGGTGGTGAATCACCGAAACGTGCTCGCCAACGTCTTTGGTCTTTCGCCTGACCGAGTTGAGGTTCATGCGCCTTTCATTGGCTCAGGGTTTGGCAGCAAACTTTGGCCTTGGCCCCATTCAATAGCGGCTTGTGCAGCGTCTCAAGTGGTTAAGCGCCCGGTGCAGTTGATGTTGCCTCGAGCTCAGATGTTCACCACAACTGGCCATCGCCCAGAGACGATTCAACGTGTTCGTTTGGCCACTGATGGCAGTGGAAAGCTCGTCTCGATTCGTCATGAGTCCTTCAACAGCACTTCAACGACGGATGCCTATACCGAGGCCTGCGGCGGGGTGACTCGCAGTCTCTATTCTTGCGCCAATGTGCTAGTCAATCATAAGAACAGCCCGCTCAACCGAGGCACGCCAACGTCGATGCGAGCGCCTGGTGCAGCACCTGGTCTGTTCGCACTCGAGTCTGCTATAGACGAACTGGCTCTGTTGCGGGGCGTTGACCCTTTAGCATTTCGCAAGATGAACCTGGCAACACGTGATGAAAGCTTGAATCTTGAGTGGTCAAGCAATCATTTACCCGAAGCAATTGATATCGCAGCTGAGCGATTTGGATGGCACTCGCGCAATGCAGCTATCGGGGCCATGCGTGATGGTGATGAGCTGATCGGCTATGGAATGGGCGCCTGCAACTGGGAGGCCTTCCAGGTACCTACAGACGCTCGCGTAATCATCCGCTCTGATGGCAGTGCGTTGGTTCAATGCGGGCAGCAAGACATCGGTACCGGTACGTACACGGTGGTGGCCCAAACCGTTGCTCAGCTGACGGGTTTAACTTTCGACCGCATTGAAGTCGAGTTGGGTAGCTCGACGTTCCCTCCAGGAGCGTTGGCCGGTGGTTCTTGGGCTACTGCCAGCATCCTTCCCGCAATCGCTGGAGCAACACGAGCCGCACTCACCAAGTTGCGTCAGTATGCAGTGATGGAGGATGGGCTGTTGGCCGGTGCTGATGTTGAAGCGTTAAAAGTCGAGGAGGGCAGCCTCGTAATTGGCGATAAGCGAGTTAGCTTCGCCGATGTGTTACGTCATCAGCGTATTGGTCGCGCCGAGGGTAGCTATCAGAGCGGCGCCAAAGGTGGTGATTTTTCATATCGCTCTTTCGGTGTCCACTTTGTTGAAGTGCGTTGGGATCCGGGTATCTCCAGGTTACGGGTAGCTCGAGTTGTCAGTGCTATTGATGTCGGTAAAGTCGTCAATCCGCTGGCCGCAAGGAACCAGGTGGAAGGAGCCATCATCATGGGTCTGGGGATGGCACTCTTTGAGGCATCGGAAAACGATCCTCTCACGGGGTTACCAGTCAACAACAACTACGCGGAATACGTGGTGCCTGTGCACGGAGACCTGCCAGACATCGAGGTCACGCTGCTGGATTACCCCGACTACAACCTGAGTGAGTTTGGAGCTCGGGGGATTGGTGAGATTGGCGTAACGGGCCTTGCGGCAGCAGTGGCTAACGCTGTTTACCACGCTACCGGCAAACGAATTCGTAGCTTACCTATCACCAAGGAAAAGCTGATGACGGTTTGAGGGGTTGTACATGAAGCAGTTAGACCTTCAAGTCATTCAGCAGGCCCGGGCGTGGCTCGCGGAAGGGAGACCGGTCTGGTTCAGTACGGTGCTTTCCACCTACGGTTCTGCGCCCAGAGGCCCAGGGGCTACGCTTGCATGCTTGAGCACTGGCCAGCACCGTGGGTCTCTCTCCGGGGGCTGTGTCGAGGATGATTTCCTGGAGCGCGTGGCCAGTGATTACTTTCGGCCAGTGAGCCAGATCATCCGTTATGGGGATGGGGGCTTGGCTCCCACCTTGGCTTTGCCCTGTGGCGGCGTTCTGGATGTGTTGGTCGAGTTTCTTGAGCCGGGGCGCGACACTGATGAGCACCTTCAAGCCATTGAGTCCGCGCTGGTAGGGCGTCACCTCATCACTCGGCAGGTGCTGTTGGAAACAGGTCTTCGATCCATCCGCAAAGGATGTATGGATGTCCCGCGAATCGAAGTCGGGGTTGAGCGTGTTCATATTCGCGTCGGCGCGGTTCAGCGGCTCTTACTGGCGGGCCTTTCACCCGTTGCGGAGTTCTGCGCGAGCTTTGCGTTGGCGCTCGGCTATGAGGTGATTCTCTGCGATCCGCGAGAGGAGATCCTAGAGGGATTCTCAATGCCAGGCGTAGAGGTGCTCCAGGTCATGCCAGCAGTTTTTATCGCCGATGGGGGGTGCCACTCTGCAACCGCAGTCGTCGCGCTCACTCATGACCCGCGCCTGGATGACCTCACCATGTTAGAGGCTGTGCGAACGTCAGCGTTTTACATCGGGGCTATGGGTTCACATCGCACAAGTGAGAAACGATTGGAACGACTGTCTCGGATTGGTGGCTTAGATGAAGCGAGCTTGCGGAGAATTCATGCGCCTATCGGCCTCAATCTTGGGAGCAAGACCCCGGCTGAAATCGCAATGGCAGTCATCGCCGATATCCTCCGGGTCTCGAATGGTGTGAAGCGAGTCAGCTTGTGAGGCTCACCCATTTTGCTCGCGAGCAGTGAAAACGTCTTTAAACACCGGAACGGCAGACATGGCCTTAGGCCAACCCGCGTAGAAGGCGAGATGAGTGACGACTTCGCCTGCTTGGGTGCGGCTAAGCCCGTTGTCCATGGCGCGGTTGAGGTGGAACGGGAGCTGGGCTGCTTGCCCTTGGGCAATCAAAGCTGCCACTGTGACCAAGCTGCGATCTCTTGGGCTGAGGTTGCTCTGTAGCCACAGGTCTCCGAACAACACGTCATTCGTATACCGAGCCAGGTCTGGTGCGACGCCACCGACACCGGCCTCTACGGCCGCTCGTCGTTTCACCTCGCTCTCTGGATTAAGCGTTATCGGTTCTCCAGCGGGGGGAGCAATCTGCTCAGTAGGTAAGTTTCGCTCGTTGAATATTTGCTTCGCTACGGCGGCTGCCGACATGGCGTTAGGCCAACCAGAATAGAAGGCCAGGTGCGTGATCTCGGCGCTGATTTCGCTAGGCTTGAGGCCATTATCCAGGCCAAGCCGAACATGGCCAGTGAGATGCTGAATTTGACCACTGGCAATGAGGGCAGCCAGGGTGATCAGGCTTCGGTCTCTTGGAGCCAGTTCCTCCCGCTTCCAGACTTCGCCGAACAGAAGGTCGGTTGTGTACTTGTAGAGTTGTGGGGTGACGTCAAGGACATCGGGAGACGGTTTTGGATCTCGACGTGGCTGGGCTTCATCAGCGTCCACTGCAGCAGAGAGAAGAATGGTTGCGAACGTGGTTGCGGTAAGCAGCTTCATCGGACATTCCTATGGGAGAGTCGAAGCGCTCGCGGGCCGTTCGGTGCCGACCCGCGAATTTGATAAGGCGATAACCTTTAGTTCGCTTCTGGGGCTTTCAACGAGCTCATGTCGATGACGAAACGGTAACGCACATCTGCGCGCTCTATTCGGTCGAATGCCTCATTGATCTGATCCATACGAATCATTTCGCATTCTGGGAGGATGTTCTTCTCAGCGCACAGATCGAGCATTTCCTGCGTCTCGCGGATGCCGCCAATTGGAGAGCCGGCAATGCGGCGACGGCCCAAGATCATTGGCACCGTATTTTGTTCTTCCATAGGCCCGACCTGGCCCACCATCACCAGAGTCGCATCAACATCCAGCAGGTTCACGTAGGCGTCCAGAGCGTGCTTGACCGGAACCGTATCGATGATCAAATCGAAGCTGGAAGCGGCTAAGGCCATTTCTTGCGGATTGCTCGACGAGAGCAAGCGCTTGGCACCCAAGGCCAATGCGTCAGCTTCCTTGTCGCGATTTCGGCTGATCACGGTCACATCAGCGCCCATACCTGCAGCCAGTTTTACTGCCATGTGACCCAGGCCGCCGAGGCCGATGACACCGACACGACTGCCAGGAACCACGTTCCAGGTACGCAGAGGCGAATAGGTAGTGATACCTGCGCACAGTAGCGGCGCTACTTTGGAGAGATCGAGACTCTCGGGAACGCGTAGAACGAAATCCTCCCGCACGACCAGGTGCTTCGAGTACCCGCCGAGCGTGTTCTCGCCGGTGACGCGATCCTTACCGTTGTAGGTATTGGTATTGCCTTCACGGCAGAGTTGCTCTTCACCCTTGCGGCACTGGTCACACGTCATGCAGGCGTCAACCATGCAGCCCACTGCTACGGCATCTCCGACTTTGTAGCGGCTAACCTCGCTACCCACGCCGGTCACGCGACCGACAATTTCGTGGCCAGGCAGGGCAGGGTAAACCGTCCAGCCCCAATCATTGCGAGCGGTATGGAGGTCAGAGTGGCAGACGCCACAGTAGAGAACCTCCATTGCCACATCATTGGGCCGCAAGTCACGGCGATTGAAAGTCAGGGGCGCCAGGGGGCTTTGTGGAGACTGTGCTGCGTAGCCGATGGTAATCATTGCCTACCTCGAGATTTAAACAGATGAATCGCTTTTCAAAGGGTAGACACAATTGATCCATGGATTAAGGCGCATAAGCTGAATGGGCTCATGAGTTGAGCTCATCAATCTTTAAGCGACCAGTGCGCATGACACCGGTATCCTGTTGAGATTGAACCTAGCAGCGGAATTACCAATGGCACGTGAAGGCTATGGCGATTTTCAGGCATTTCTAGCGATTGCTCGCGAGCGAAGCTTTACCAGGGCTGCTTCTCAGCTTGGCGTGTCTCAATCAGCGCTGAGCCATACCATTCGCACGTTGGAGGCTCGACTGGGGGTGAGATTGCTGACGCGAACAACGCGGAGCGTTACCCCTACCGAGGCGGGTGAGCAGTTGTTCCAGAAGCTTTCATTGCTCTTCGCGGAGGTTGATGCGGAGATCGCGGAGGTAGTTGAACTGGGAGATATGCCCCGGGGTAGCTTGCGTATTTCCGCAACGGATTACGCGGCAAATGCGGTGTTGTGGCCTCGTCTGAAAGATCTCCTCAACCAGTATCCAGATATCAAAATTGAGATCACCACTGACTACGGTTTGACGGACATCGTGGCGGAGCGCTACGACCTTGGTGTTCGGCTGGGAGATCAGATTGCGCAGGACATGATCGCGGTGCGTATCGGCCCTGATTTGCGGATGGCGATGGTTGCCTCGCCTGACTACTTCAAAGAGCGATCTATGCCGGAGTCACCTAGTGATCTGGGGCAGCACAACTGCATCAACCTCAGACTGCCTACTCATGGCGGTTGCTACCCGTGGGAACTCACCGATGGTGGTAGCGAGGTGCAGGTGAGAGTTAACGGCCAACTGACCTTCAATGGCACCTACCCAATGCTCAACGCTGCCATTGATGGCTGCGGGATCGCCTATCTTCCGGAGGATCTAGTCCGTGAGCATGTGACTGCCGGGCGACTCGTCTGGGTGCTTGAGCAGTGGTTCCCCACATTCCCTGGCCTGCACATCTACTATCCCAGTCGACGGCAGTCGTCCCGAGCGTTGAGTCTGGTAGTGGAGGCGCTTCGTTTCTCAAAAGACGAGGACTCATGAAGTGAATTCATGGCCGTTTCCTTTTTTTGCATCTTACTCATCAGCCCGTCTTGGCCTAGGTTGATAGGGTTATTTAAGCACTGAAGGTTCTGTCATGAATTATCGATATCTGGGCCGCAGCGCCCTCAAGGTGTCTCCACTGTGCCTCGGCGCAATGATGTTTGGCGGGGAGACCGATGAAGCCACCTCTAAACGCATCATCGACAAAGCGGGTGCAGCCGGCGTCAATTTCATAGACACCGCTGATGCCTATCATGCTGGCCGTTCGGAGGAAGTGGTTGGGCGTGCCATTGCTGCGTCCCGAGATAATTGGGTTGTAGCGACTAAGTTTGGTTACCCATCGTCTGCAGATGGCGGCCCCAATCAGCAGGGGCAGTCGCGCAAGTGGATCATCCAGAACGTGGAAGCTAGCTTGAAGCGGTTGGGTAGCGACTTCATCGATATCCTGTACTTCCATCGCGCGCTGACCGATGCACCGATGGAGGAGGGGATGCGTGCGATTGATGACTTGATCCGTCAGGGCAAGATCCGCTACTACGGTGTTTCTAACTTCCACGGTTGGCGGATCGCCGAGATGGTAAGGCTTGCTGACTCGCTTGGCATGCAGCGGCCCACAGTTAGCCAACCTCTGTACAACATCGTGAACCGTGTTGCCGAGGTGGAGCAGCTACCCGTGGCTGGCTATTACGGCATTGGCGTAGTGCCTTACAGCCCTTTGGCCAGGGGAGTGCTTACTGGGAAGTATGCAGTAAATGAAGCGCCTTCAGCAGATAGTCGAGCCGGGCGCGGTGATAAGCGGATTCAGCAGACCGAATGGCGGCCGGAATCTCTGCAGGTAGCTCAAGCAGTCGCCAAACATGCGGTTGAACGTGGAACTACCTCCATTGCTTTCGCTATCGCCTGGGTACTGAGGAACCAATTGATCAGCTCCTCAATCGCAGGGCCGCGAACTGAAAGTCACTGGGATAGCTACATGGATGCCTTGCAGTTGGAGTTGGGGCCGGATGACGAACAACTGGTCAACTCCCTTGTGGTGCCCGGCCATTCCTCAACCCATGGGTTTACCGATCCTGGCTATCCTGTCGAGGGCCGCAAGGTCTGAGAATTGGAGTTTTCCCTTTCAGCCCACGAGCCGGCCCTAAATTTGGGCCGGTTCTTCT